>NZ_CP022314.1:2801071-2896578 GCF_003352915.1 Arthrobacter sp. PM3
GGAAGTCAGCCTTGAGGGCGGTGAGGGCCTGGACCTTCACCGTCGTTCCTGCGCCCTCAAGGCCCGCAATTTTCCCAGGTAAGCCACCTCCGCCCGCAACCGTTCGTTCTCCCGGCGCAGCCTCTCCAACTCCGCCCCCGGCCCGGGCTCCGGCTCCGGCGGCGGGGACCCGGGCCTCCCGGGCCTGCCGCCAGCCTTCGGACGCAACGCATCGGCACCCTCGCGGCGATACGCAGCCGCCCAGTTCTTCAGCAACCCCGACGAGGACAACCCGGCCTCCGCCGCGAGAGCCTGGGCGGTCTCACCCGCGATGAACCGCTCGACCAAGGCCAGCTTCAGCTCGAACGAGTACACCTGTTTCGTCTGCTTGGCCACCAGCACTCCTCGACCATGGATCCTCCACCGCAGATACAGGCCCTTGACCGGCGAGCGAGCCACACCCATCACCCGCGCAGTCGCCGCATCCGCGATGCCCTTCTCAAACCACGCTACAGCGGCCTCGCGCTGATCTTCAGACAACGGACTACGACCAAACATAAAACTGCTCCCCTGAAGTCGGAAATGAATATCCCAGTCCAACTTCCGGGGACCACTTCACCTTGGGTGGGGTGGGCATGTCCGCCGGGGGCGTTGAGCCAAGGGACATGTCCAGTGGGGGGTGCTCCAGCTAGTTGTGCAGCTGCACAGCACATTCCAGACCGCATAGTGCGCGCATGCATAGACTTGCCCGTAAGCGCGGCAGTACCGTGGCAGTAATCCGCACGCCCGGGCCCACGGCAGCGAGCGTCGCCGCCGGGAGGTCGTGCCGGCAAACCAGAGCCAAAAATCCAGTGGCAACCAACTGGATCCAACCGAATTGCTGACGAGGGAGTCGTTGTGACCGTAACTGCCCAGCCTATTGTTTCCGCGGAGCGGGAGAGTGCCCTGCTGGCCTCTGTCCCGACGGGCCTGCTGATCAACGGTGAATGGCGCCCGGCCGTCTCCGGGAAGACGTTCGACATCGAGGATCCCGCGACCGGCAAGGTGCTGCTGAGCATCGCCGACGCCGGTCCGGAGGACGGCAAGGCCGCCCTCGACGCCGCCGCCGCGGCGCAGGAGTCCTGGGCGAAGGTCCCGGCGCGGGAGCGCGGGGAGATCCTGCGCCGGGCGTTCGAACTGGTGACGGCCCGGGCGGAGGACTTCGCACTGCTGATGACCCTGGAGATGGGCAAGCCGCTGGCCGAGGCCCGCGGCGAGGTCACCTACGGTGCGGAGTTCCTGCGCTGGTTCTCCGAGGAGGCCGTCCGCGCCTTCGGCCGGTACTCGGTGTCCCCGGACGGCAAGTCCCGCCTCCTGGTGACGAAGAAGCCGGTGGGCCCCTGCCTGCTGATCACGCCGTGGAACTTCCCGCTGGCCATGGCCACCCGGAAGATCGCCCCGGCCGTCGCCGCGGGCTGCACGATGGTGCTCAAGTCCGCGAACCTGACCCCGCTGACCTCGCAGCTGTTCGCCGCCGTCATGGTCGAGGCCGGGCTGCCGGCCGGGGTCCTGAACGTGATCCCGACCTCCACCGCCGGGGCCACGACCGGGCCGCTGATCAAGGACTCCCGGCTGCGGAAGCTGTCCTTCACCGGATCCACCGAGGTCGGCCGGCGGCTGCTTTCGGACGCGTCGGAAACGGTGCTGCGGACCTCGATGGAACTCGGCGGAAACGCCCCGTTCGTCGTGTTCGAAGACGCCGACGTCGATGCCGCCGTCGCCGGGGCGATGCTGGCGAAGCTGCGGAACATGGGCGAGGCCTGCACCGCGGCGAACCGGTTCATCGTGCACGAGTCCGTCGCGGACGAGTTCGCGGAGAAGTTCGCCGCGAAGATGAAGGACATGACCACGGCCCGGGGCACCGAGGCCGACTCGAAGGTCGGTCCGCTGATCGATGCGAAGAGCCGGGACAAGGTCCACGAACTCGTCACCGACGCCGTGAACTCCGGCGCGGTCGCCGTGACCGGCGGCTCCGCCGTCGAGGGCCCGGGCTACTTCTACCAGCCGACCATCCTCAAGGGCGTCACCGAAGGCACCCGGATCCTGTCCGAGGAAATCTTCGGCCCCGTCGCCCCGATCATCACCTTCAGCACCGAGGACGACGCCGTCCGGCTGGCGAACAACACCGAGTACGGGCTGGTGGCCTACGTCTTCACAAAGGACCTGAACCGGGGCATCCGGATGGGTGAACGCCTCGAGACCGGCATGCTGGGCCTGAACGCCGGCGTGGTGTCCAACGCGGCCGCCCCCTTCGGCGGGGTCAAGCAGTCCGGCCTGGGCCGGGAAGGCGGCCTCGAAGGCATCGAGGAATACCTCTACACCCAGTACATCGGCATCGCCGACCCCTACGCCGACCAGGCCTAGGAACTACTCCGCCGGCCGCGGCCCCGCACCAGCGGACCGCGGCCGGCTAGCCCCGGCGCACCCGGCGGACGGCAGCGCGGATCCTCAGCCAGGATTCGGCAACGCCCCGCCGGGTGCGCTTTGCTGTCCGGGCGAGGGCCCCGCGGGACGCCGGCAGGGCCTGCCGCCAGCCGGAGAAGACCGACGGCGGCAGCCAGTCCGCACGCAGCCGGACCGGAAGCTTCGCATTGGACCGCAGTGCTGACTGCACCAGGGCAATTCTCGCCGCGGCGGCGGCAGCGTCGCCCGGAGCCGTGCTCCCCGGTTTCCGGGCCGGACGGCCGTACCGCTCACGTTCGAAGTCCTCGGTCAGGGCTGCCGCGGCCCGCTGCCCGGGAGCGTCCGCGCCGCCGGGGCCGCCGGCGGGCGCGCCCAGCGCCCCGGAAGCACGCAGGCGCGCGGAGAAGTGCCGCGGCGTCTCGCTGGCCCCGGGCACCACGCCGTAGTCCGTGGCCAGATCCCGCAGTTCCGCCCAGGCCTGCAACGCCGGTCCGGGTGGCGCGCCGCCGTCGCCGCGGGACACCGTCCTGAGCCTGCGGCGCCGCACGGCGCTGCGCACCAGCCGCGGCGAGGCTGCCAGCAACGCCAGCAGCAGCACCACGGCGGCGCCGTAGAGCGCCTGGGCCGGGCGCGCATCCGAGGCACCCGGCGCCCCGGCCGCGGGAAGGGGGACCGGGGCGGTCGTGGGAACCGGCGCCGCGGTGGAACGCTCCCCGGGGGTTAAGGCGTCGTTGCGTTCATTGGTGCTGGCACCGCTGGGCGTGGCGGCCTCGGTGGCGTAGGCCGGGACGACGCCACGGGAGGGCGTCGGCTCAAACGGCACCCAGCCGATGCCCTGGAAGTACAGTTCCGGCCATGCATGCGCGTCCCGGGCATCGACCTCGAACTCGGGCAACGGCCCCTGCCCGGAGACGGACACGGTGGCCCCTGTGGGGCGCCCCGGGGCATAGCCGACGGCGATTCTGCTCGGAATGCCCTCCAGCCGCGCCATCACGGCCATGGCCGAGGCGAAGTGAATGCAGTACCCGCTCTTCTGGGTCAGGAAGTCCGCGAGGACGGACAGGCCGTTCCCGTCATAGCCGCCCTGGACGGGGGACTGCAACGAGTAGGTGAAGTCGAGTGAACGCAGGTACTTCTGGATGGCCAAGGCTCGCCCGTACGGGGTGGCCGCTCCGGCCGTCACCGAAGCGGCGGTGGTCCGCACGATCTCCGGCACGTTCGAGGGCTGGCGGAGGAACTGCTCCGGGAGCCCGCGCGCCGGCCCGGCGGCCTCGGCCAGCAGCCCGGCGGTAATCTGCGGGGCGACGGACGTCACCACGTACTGCTGGTCGCGGGAGTTCGTGTCCAGCCCCTTGATGCTGAGCGTGGCAGGGTCCCAGGTCCAGCGCCCGGTCAGTCCGCTGACCGACTCCGGTGCGTACGGCGCCGGGAGATAGGGGCTCGTGTACTGGCCCGTGTTGACGGCCGTGACCACGCGAAGTTCCGTCGCGGCGCTCTCCACGCCGGCGTCGATCTTTCCGGTGCCCGGCCGCCGGGTGGACTCGCGGTCATCAGGGGCCCAGGAATCGCCGTCGAAGCTGTCCACCGTCACCGACCGCAAGTACGGCGTGGTCGGGGCGTTCGTGGCGAACGTGATCCGGCCGTTGCCGGCGGGGCTGCGCAGGCTGCTGCCCAGGGTGATCATCGGATTCAGGCCGGCGGCGGCCCCGAAGGGGTTCAGCCTCGAACCCTGCGGAAACGTGCCCTGGTCGAAGCCCGGGATGACCAGCTGGGCGGCCAGTGTCACGGTCAGCGCCATGACGCCGGTGACCGCGCCGCGCCGGATTTGCCCGGGATCCCGGGCGGTGTCGGCACGGGTGCCGGCATCCGGCGCGAACCAGTGGCTGCAGCCCAGGATCAGGAGGAAGCCGACGGCGGCGCCGACGAAGCCCGGCACCCCCACACTTTGCGGCTTGATCATGGCCGGCACCACGAGGATCGCCAGGATCCCGAGCCCGCTGGTCGCCGGCAGTGCCAGTGGAAATGCCAGGGTGTCCACGAGGACCACCAGCAGCCCCAGTACCGCGCAGATCAGCATGACAATGCCTGCGTTGGGAGCCACCGGGGTGCTCTCGGCCAGGACGGTCTCGCTCGCGCGCCGCAGGAATTTACCCAGGTAGCTCATGGTCTCGGCGGACGGAATGATCCCGGCGATGCTGTGCTGCCGGAAGAAGGTGAAGGTCAGGACCACCACGAGTGCCGCCAGCCCGCCGGACGCCACGAGCCAGGGCCGGGCCCGCAGGGACCGGAGCGCTGCCATGGCGAAGGCCACGGCAAGGACGGTGGTCAGCACGGGCGAGTACCAGGCCCAGCCGCGCAGGACGCCGTTGAGCCCAAGGGCGGCACCGGCGACGGCCGCGGCGACGGCGGCCCCCATCACCCAGGGCTGGGCGCCCGGGCGGCCGCGCCGGGCGGCCGGGCCGGGGGAGAGGACCACCGCCGGTTGGTCCGCGCCGGAATGTCCCGGACCGGTGCTGCGCTGCGGTGCGAGGGTCATCGCCGGCCTCCTGCGCCGCGGCGGAGATCGGACGTGGCGGACAGGACCGGGCCGGCCTGGTCGAAGGCTGCCCAGGCTTCGGGCAGCGGGGTCCGGGCGGACACTGCCACGGCGCGCCAGCCGCCCAGCCGCAGCGCCTCCAAGACCTCAGGCATGTCGTCGGATCCGTGGACCGGATCCGTGACCAGCAGGGCGAAGGCGCTCGGCCCGAACGCGGCCGCCGGCGACAGCGCCCGGGCCTCGGCCGGGGTCAGGTGGCCCAGGAGCGCCAGGACAGGTCCGCGCTGCCGGTGGGCGGAGAGTTTGTCCATCAGGGCGTCATCGAAGGCGTGCGCCCCGGCCCCGCCGCTTGTCCCGGCGGCGGGAGCCGTGCCGGGCACCCGGGGACGGTGCAGGTGGTTGTGGTGCGCGCCGGAGAGTTGGATGGCGGCGAGGCTTTCGGCTACGGATTGCAGTCCTGCGGCCCCGCTGAATTCCTCTGCCTCGGGCTCGGGGGCGGAGGGCGACAGCCGGAAGGCAGGCGCGCCCGCGGTGTCCAGGAAGCGCAGGGAGTAGTTGCGCTCCGCGAGGTGGGCGCCGATTGACATCGCCGCGGTAACGACCCATTCGAACCCCTCGCAGGTCACCAGCTCATGGCCATCCTTCTCTCCGGTCCCGGGCCGAAAGACGCCGTGGGGGTAGGCGGCGAGCCGCTGGTCCAGGATGATGGTCGCCTCGGGGGTCGTGACGGATTCTTCCTGCCGCACCATGAGGGACCCGTGGCGTGCGGTGGCGGCCCAGTGCACCCGGCGCATGGGATCCCCGTGGCGGTATTCGCGGGTCATGACGTCGTCGTCGCTTGGATTGGCACGGATCCGGGTGGCGGTGACGCCGTCGTACCCGCGGGCACCGGCCAGCCCCGTCTCGGGAAGCTCCACGGCCGCGGGCGTCACGGTGAGGAGGTCGCCGCCGTCAATCGCGTGCCGGTGGAAAGACAACCCGAACGGATCGCTGAACTCTGCGGTGACCGGCCCGATCAGGAACTGGCCGCGCTTGGCGGAGCGCAGGTGGTACTCGTAGCGGCTGGTTCCGCCGGCCGCGGCCCGGGCCGGGAACCGGAAAACGGGGGATTCGCCGAACCGGGCCGGCAGGTGCTCCTCCATGACCGCATGGCCTGTCCCCGACCCGGTCCGCGCGACGGCCAGCCGCACCGTGGTGCGCGCCGACGTCTCGACCGGGGACGGGCTGAATTCGCGGTAGACCCTGAAGCTGGGCTTCAGCATGCGCGTCCCGGCCAGGGACAGCAGCGGCAGGACCAGCAGGAACACGGCCAGCGCCAGCAGGTCACGGCGCCCCATGATCTGGGCCGCCAGCAGAAAAACCGCACCCGCGCCGATCAGGCCCCAGCCGCGGGTGCTGAAAATGTGTCCGGGGAGCCGGTCCCTCAACGCCACGGCTGGACCGCGTCCTAGCGCGGGTTCGGCAGTTTGGGCGCCGGTGCGGCGGCCAGCGGGGAGGCCTTCCGGCCGTCTCCATGGGCTGACGCCGCCACCTCCGGGTTCACCGGGATCCCGGCGATGATGGTCCGGATGACGCTGTGCGGTGTCTCGCCCGCGCTGGACGCTTTCCGGTCCACGATGATCCGGTGGGCGAGGACGGCCTCGGCGACACTGACGATGTCGTCCGGCAGCACGAAGTCCCGGCCCTCCAGCGCGGCCGTGGCTTTGGCGGCACGCAGGAGCTGCAGCATGGACCGGGGGCTGGCGCCGAGCCGGAGCAGCCCGCTCTCCCGCGTGGCACGTCCGAGCGCCACCGTGTATTCCTTGATGGACCGTGACACGTAGACCTGCTGCACGGTCGCGATCATCGCGGCCACCTCAGCGGCCGTGACTACCGCAGTGACGCTTGCCAGGGGCGAGGACGCCTGGTGGGTTTCGAGCATTTCGATCTCGGATTCGGTGTCCGGGTAACCCATGGAAATCCGGGCCATGAAGCGGTCCCGCTGCGCTTCCGGCAGCGGGTAGGTGCCTTCCATCTCAATGGGGTTCTGGGTGGCCACCACCATGAACGGCTCATCCAGCCGGTAGGACGTGCCGTCCACCGTGACCTGGTGCTCCTCCATGCATTCGAGCAGGGCCGACTGGGTCTTGGCGGAGGCCCGGTTGATCTCGTCCCCGATGACGATGTTGGCGAAAACGGCGCCGTGGCGGAATTCGAAAGAGCGGGTCGCCTGGTTGAAGACTGACACTCCCGTGACGTCGGACGGCAGCAGGTCCGGGGTGAACTGGATCCGGCTGACGGAGCAGTCAATGCTGCGGGCCAGGGTCTTGGCGAGCAGGGTCTTGCCCACCCCGGGGACGTCTTCCAGGAGCAGGTGGCCCTGGGCGAGGAGCACGGTCAGGGCCAGCCTTGCCGCATCGGCTTTGCCGTCGATCACCGTGTTGATGGCCGTAAGGATCCGCGTGCTGGCCGAATGGAAGGCCTCCGCGTCCATGGCGTCCTGGACCCGCGGCGCGGGCCGGTGCCCGGCCGAATCCGGCTCTGTGGCAGGGAGGCCCGGGAAGTCCTGGCCTCCGGGGAGGACGTCGTCGAGGGAAGTGCGGTGGTAATCCATCGGCAGCCTTTCAGCCCTGGTAGTCCCCGGAACGGACCGGCAACAGCAGCCGGGCTCCGCGGTCGGGTTCGCCTGTCTCCTTACGGGGAAATAACAGAGTACTAACAGACTACTAACACAACTGCCGGGCCTGACAGAGAGTTCCGGGGAATTCTGGCCGCCCGATAGGGTGGAGGAATGCTCAATCCCCTCACCCCCATGCCATTCCGGTCGCCCGGAAATGACGGCACCGGCCGCGGCGGGTATCCGCCCGCACCGGAACCGCTGCCCGTCCCGGTCATGGACAACCACACGCATCTGGACTTTCCCAATGACGGGCCGTCCGTGAGCGTGCGGGACGCCCTCGACACCGCTGCGGCCGTGGGCGTCCAGGGTGCCGTGCAAGTGGGCTGCGACCTCGAATCGTCCCGGTTCACGGTCAAAGCCGTGGAGCTTGACCCGCGGCTGCTCGGCGCCGTCGCCCTGCACCCCAATGATGCCCCGGACTACGCGCGCCGCGGCGAACTGGAGGACGCCCTGGCCGAAATCGAGGCCCTCGCCGCCCACCCGCGCATCCGGGCAATCGGCGAGACGGGCCTCGACTTTTTCCGGACCGAAGGGGAGGGGCTGGCCCACCAGCGCTACTCCTTCCGTCGCCACATCGACATCGCCAAACGGCTCGGCCTCACGCTGCAGATCCACGACCGCGACGCGCACGACGACGTCGTCCAGGTCCTGCGCGAGGAAGGCGCCCCGGAGCGCGTGGTGTTCCATTGTTTCTCCGGCGGCGAGGAACTCGCCAGGACGTGCAACGCCGAGGGCTGGTACATGTCGTTTGCCGGAACCGTGACGTTCAAGAACGCCGTGAACCTGCGGGCTGCCCTGGCCATCGCGGAGCCGGAACGGATCCTGGTCGAAACCGACGCGCCGTTCCTCACCCCGCACCCGCACCGCGGCCGTCCCAACGCGAGCTACATGGTTCCCTACACCGTCCGGGCCATGGCGGATGTGACTGGAAAAGACCTGTCGGCGCTGTGCGCGCAAATCGCCGAAAACTCCTTGCGGGCCTACGGATCCTGGGCCTGAACGTCCCGGACGGGACCCCGCCGTCGATATACCGGGTATGCACAATTTCTTGGCTGCTTTATAACGCTACGGTTACAGTGGTCAACTATTAGCCGGGGTCGGGGAAGGCCTACGGATAATTTCAGCCAAGCAGGGCGTGCATCGTGGCCAACGAACCACATGCGCGCTCTCGTTTTGGGTGAGGCAGTGCATGCATCTTTCGTGACGTTTCGGACCCTGTCCGGAACCGCCCTTGGCGCGCTCACGGGAGGTGGCCGCATGCACCTATCCCCGTGCCCGGAAGGTCCAAGAGATTCGGGCAATCGTGGTCAAGTTCTTCACATCGGACGGCAAGATCAGCTTCGTCAAAGTTGGTGCGCAGCTCGTGGTGCTCGTGGCACTCGTGCTGGGCCTGGTGGCCTTTGTCGGCAACAACAAGACGATCACACTCAACGTGGACGGCAGAGTCAGCTCCGTCCAGACCTTCGGCGGGACCGTCGGACAGGTCGTTAAGAGTGCCAAGGTTGAACTGCAGCCGGCCGACCGGGTGTCGCCGTCGGTGGACACCAATGTGCAGGACGGATCAGTCATCAACGTCAACCTCGCCAAGGCCGTCAAGGTCAGCCTGGACGGCGCCGAACGGACCATCAACACCACCTCGCCCACCGTTGAAGGGCTCGTGACCGAGCTCGGCGTGGCCAGCGCCTCGCAGGTGTCGGTGCCGAAGGACGCCCAGCTGGCCGTTTCCGGCTCCTTCGTCGAGATCACGACGCCGAAGACCGTCAGCATCGTCGCGGACGGCAAGGCGGCGAAGACCACGACGACCGAGGCCACCGTGGCCAAGGTGCTCGAGGACGCCGGAGTGTCCCTCGGGGCCAGTGACCGCGTCTCCCAGCCCGGGAACGCGCCGGTGGTCAATGACATGGTCATCAAGGTTTCCCGCGTCGACGTCAGCAAGACGGCCACTACCACCGAGCCCGTCGCGTACGACACACTCACCACCGAGAGCGCCGACATGTTCAAGGGCGAGAAGACCGTCACCCAGGCCGGCGTCGCCGGCTCCACCACCAAGAGCTTCAAGCTGGTCCTCGTGGACGGCCGCGAGGCCTCCCGGACCCTGGTGTCCGAGACCGTCAACGCCCAGCCGGTCACCGAGAAAGTCACCGTGGGTACCAAGGAAAAGCCCAAGCCCGCCAACACCGGCGCGGCCGCCCCGGCCATGATGAACCAGGGCATGTGGGACAAGATCGCGCAGTGCGAGTCCGGCGGCAACTGGTCGATCAACACGGGCAACGGCTACTACGGCGGCCTGCAGTTCGACATCCGGACCTGGCTCGGCTCCGGCGGCGGCGCCTACGCCCCGAACGCCAGCCTCGCCACCAAGGCCCAGCAGATTGACATCGCCAACCGCGTTTACGCCCAGCGCGGCCTCGGCCCCTGGGGCTGCGGCTGGGCCGCCTCCAGCTAGCACGCCCTGCCGGCGGGTGAACGCCGGCCAACCTCCGCCCGCTCTCCGCGGCGGCTGACCACAGCCGCGGAGACCGCACAGGCCGGGTCCGGATCCCTTCCGGACCCGGCCTGTGGCGTACCGGCGCCGGGATAGGATACCTAGGTGACTGAACCGAGCCCCGACGCCCCCGAAAGCCTGCCGGCAGCGGCGCCCGCACCGCTGATGGGCGCCTCCGACATCCGCCGGCTCGCAGAGGAAATCGGTGTGCGGCCCACGAAGACCCTGGGCCAGAACTTCGTGATCGACGGCAACACCATCCGGCGCATCGTGGCCGCCGCGGACATCCGGGCCGGGGAGACGGTCCTCGAGGTCGGCCCCGGGCTCGGCTCGCTGACCCTGGGCCTGCTGGATGCCGCCGGGACCGTCGTCGCCGTCGAAATCGATCCCGTCCTCGCCGGGCGCCTGCCGGACACGGTCCGCCAGTGGCGCCCGCAGGCGGCGGAAGACTTCCACCTCGTCCTGGCCGACGCCATGAAAGTCACGGAACTGCCGGCGGAACCCACCGCGCTCGTGGCGAACCTGCCCTACAACGTCGCCGTTCCGGTGGTCCTGCACCTGCTGCAGCACTTCCCGAGCCTGCAGCACGGCCTCGTCATGGTCCAGGACGAGGTCGCCGACCGGCTCGCGGCGGGCCCGGGGTCCAAGACCTACGGCGTGCCCTCGGTCAAGGCCGCCTGGTACAGCAGCATGCGCAAGGCCGGGGTGATCGGCATGAACGTATTCTGGCCGGCGCCCAAGATCCACTCCGGACTCGTCGCCTTCACCCGCCGGGAACCGCCCGTCACAACGGCCACCCGCGAACAGGTATTCGCGGTGGTCGACGCCGCCTTCGCGCAGCGCCGCAAGACCCTGCGGGCGGCCCTGGCCGGCTGGGCCGGCAGCGCCGCCGAGGCCGAACGCTGCCTGCGCGCCGCCGGCGTCGATCCCGCCGCCCGCGGTGAAGTCATCGACATCGAGGCCTTTGCCCGGATCGCCGAAGCCCACGGCCGGCCCGGCTCCTGAGTTCCGTGACGCCGACGGCAGGGGTGTCCCCGGGCGCCGTCCCGTGCTTGGAGCCCGGGCCGGGATGCCATAGCGTGGAGCCATGAACGCAGTGAGAGGGCGCTTTGCCGCGAGGACTGTCCGGGTCAAGGCTCCGGGCAAGGTCAATGTCTCACTGGACGTCGGACCCTTGCGGCCGGACGGCTACCACTCGGTTGCCAGCGTCTACCTGGCGGTCTCGCTCTACGAGGAGGTCGCCGCCACCAGCACCGACACCGGCGGGATCACCGTCAGCATCAGCGACGCCAGCACTTTGGACCTGGACGGCGTGGACATCCCGCTCGACCACCGGAACCTCGCCTACAAGGCGGCGGCGATCATGGCCGACGTCTCCGAGCACGCGACCGGCGTCCACCTGGAAATCACCAAACGCGTGCCCGTGGCCGGCGGCATGGGCGGCGGCTCCGCCGACGCCGCCGCCACCCTGCTGGCCTGCGACGCGCTGTGGAACAGCGGCCTGTCCCGAGATGAGCTCGCCCACCTCGCGGCCGAGCTCGGCGCCGACGTGCCGTTCGCGCTCCTGGGCGGCACCGCCGTCGGCCTCGGCGTGGGCGACGACCTCTCCCCGGCCCTCGTCAAGGCCCAGACCGACTGGGTCCTGGTCACGGCCGACTTCGGCCTGTCCACCCCGGAGGTCTTCCGGACCCTGGACCGGCTGCGCGCCGCGGAGGGCGTGGCCGCGGACGAGCCGGTCGCCGTCGACCCCGGTGTTCTCACGGCGTTGCGCAGCGGCGACGCCGATGCCCTCAGCAGGGTCCTGGTCAACGACCTCCAGCGCGCCTCGATCGAACTGGCCCCGAACCTGCGGGACACCCTGGGGTGCGGGGAGGCCTGCGGCGCGGTCGCGGGAATCGTCTCCGGCTCCGGACCCACCGTCGCGTTCCTGGCGCACAGCGCCGCCGCCGCCGCCGGACTCGCCGAGGACCTCCGGCACCACGGACTCGACGCCATGGCCGTCCACGGCCCGGTGCCCGGGGCCCGCATCATCTCCGATACGCTCCTTTAGGAGCTTTTCCGCTCCCACGGCAACACATCACCGAACCACCGCACCGAATCCCAGCACCGAATCCCCAGAAAGCAGTTCCAGTGGCACACCTGCTCGGCGGCGAGAACCTCACGGTCTCGTATGCAACCCGGACCGTCCTTGACGGCGTAACCCTTGGCCTGGAAGAAGGCGACCGGATCGGCATGGTGGGCCGCAACGGCGACGGCAAGTCGACCCTCATGCGCCTGCTCGCGATGCGGGCCACCCCGGACTCGGGCCGGGTCACCAAGCGCGGCGACGTCAACATCGGCTACCTGGACCAGAGCGACGTCCTCGACGGCGACCTCACGGTCGGCGCGGCCATTGTGGGGGACAAAGCGGACCATGAATGGGCCGCCAACCCCAAGATCCGCGAAGTCATGGGCGGCCTGGTGTCCGACGTCGACTGGCACGCCAACGTGCACGCGCTTTCCGGCGGGCAGAAGCGGCGGGTGGCCCTGGCCAAGCTGCTGATCGAGGACCACGACGTCATCATGCTCGACGAGCCCACCAACCACCTTGACGTCGAAGGCGTCGCGTGGCTGGCCCGGCACCTGAAGACCCGCTGGCGGGCCAACCAGGGCGCGTTCCTCGTGGTCACGCACGACCGCTGGTTCCTCGACGAAGTCTGCAACAAGACCTGGGAAATCCATGACGGCGTCATGGACCCGTTCGAGGGCGGTTACGCGGCCTACGTCCTGGCCCGGGCCGAGCGCGACCGGATGGCCGCCGTCGTCGAAGGCAAACGCCAGCAGCTGGTCAAGAAGGAGCTCGCCTGGCTGCGCCGCGGCGCCCCGGCCCGGACCTCCAAGCCCAAGTTCCGGATCGAGGCCGCGAACGCCCTGATTGAGGACGTCCCGGAACCGCGCGACTCCATGGCGCTGAGCAAGATGGCCACGGCCCGGCTCGGCAAGGACGTCCTGGACCTGGAAAACGTGTCCCTGGACCTGCTGGGCGGCGAGTCCGGGCAGAAACTCTTCGACAACATCACGCTGCGTCTCGCGCCGGGCGAGCGGCTGGGCCTCGTGGGCGTCAACGGCGCGGGCAAGACCACCCTGCTGAAGCTGCTCAACGGCGAGATCCAGCCCACCTCGGGCAAGGTCAAGCGGGGCAAGACCGTGGTCACCGCCGTCCTGACCCAGGAGGTCAAGGAGCTCGACGACGTCTCGGACCTGCGCGTGATCGAGGTGATCGAGCGCGAGAAGCGTTCTTTCAACGTCGGCGGCAAGGAGTTCACCGCCGGCCAGCTCGTGGAGCAGTTGGGCTTCACCAACCAGAAGCAGTGGACCCAGGTCAAGGATCTCTCCGGCGGCGAACGCCGGCGCCTGCAGCTGCTGCGGCTCCTGGTCGGCGAACCCAACGTGCTGATGCTCGACGAACCGACCAACGACCTCGACACGGACACCCTGGCCGCCGTCGAGGACGTCCTGGACGGCTGGCCCGGCACCCTGGTGGTGGTCAGCCACGACCGATACCTGCTCGAACGCGTCACCGACCACCAGATGGCGCTCCTGGGCGACGGGAAGCTCCGCGGGTTGCCCGGCGGCGTCGACCAGTACCTGGAACTGCGCGGGTCGGCGCTGGCCGGCTCCACGGTGGCCGGCGGCGGCAACCCCGTCACAGCTGCCGGCGGGGGACCCGCACCGGCCGCCTCCGGCCCTTCGGAGGCGGAGAAGCGGGAGGCCCGCAAGGCCAAGAACCGGATCGAGCGCCAGCTGGGCAAGCTCCAGCAGCAGGAAGAGAAGATCCACGCGCAGATGACGGCCGGGGCCGGGGACGCCAGCAAGTTCGACGAGCTCGCCGAACTCAACCGGAAACTCCAGGACCTCGTCGGGGAACGCGAAGACCTCGAACTCGAATGGCTCGAAGCGGTCGAGCTGCTGGGGGAGTAGCCCGCCTGCTGGCCGCCCCCGCGGGGGACATGCTCAGTGTGCCGCCCCACGCATGGACATGCTCCCCGCAGCCCTCGTATCCCTTGGGACATGCTCAGTGTGCCGCGGCGCGGCTGGGCATGCTCCCCGCAGTCCTTAGTCCTCCCGGGGCATGCTCCTCTTTTGAAGCGAAGAATGAGCATGTCCCGCGGAGTGCCCGAAACCCTCAGAGCATGTCCAGCCGGGCGGACAAGGAGTGGACATAGGGGCGCTATGTCCACTCCCCGAGGGCAAGGATGAGCATGTCCCGAGTGCAGGGATGAGCATGTCCCGCGGGCAGGGATGAGCATGTCCCGCGGAGCGGCTGAAGCCCAGGGGGCATGTCCGGCGGCAAAGGCCAGGGACAGGCATGGTGGTCCTATGTCCATTCCCCGGGGTGTTACTGCTCCCAGGGAGTCGGAATGAGTATCCCAGTCCAACTTCCGGGGACCAGTTCCGGGCCAGGGGAGGGCATGTCCCACTGGGGGGTGGGGCCGGGGCCCGCGCCCGGAACCCTAGTCCTGGCTGCGCAACTCCGGGTCCTTCTGCAGACCGGTCAGGCCGTTCCAGGCCAGATTGACCAGGTGGGCGGCGACCTCGCGCTTGTCCGGGGTACGGCTGTCCTGCCACCACTGCCCGGTCATCGCGACCATCCCCACGAGCATCTGGGCGTACATGGCTCCGTCGGCCGGGCTGAAGCCGCGGCGGGCGAGTTCGTCTTCGAGGATGTGTTCCACCCGGGCCGCCACCTGTGAGAGCAGGGTCGAGAAGGCGCCCTCCGGCTGGGACGGCGGGGCGTCGCGCATGAGGATCCGGAATCCGTCGGTCCGGTCCTCGATGTACGTCAGCAGGGCCAGGGCGGCCCGCTCCACCAGGACACGGGGTTTGGCTTCCTCGGACAGGGCCTCGTTGATGGAGGTCAGCAGGATGTGGAATTCGTAGTCCACCACCTGCGTGTACAGGCCCTCCTTCGAGCCGAAGTGCTCGTAGATCACCGGCTTGGAGACGCCCGCGGTGGCGGCTATTTCCTCAATGGTGGTGCCGTCTAGGCCGCGGAGTGCGAAGAGTCCGCGGCCGATGCCGATTAGCTGGGTGCGGCGCTGCGGGCCCGTCATCCGGGGCCGGGGAGCGTGGCCGGGGGCACGCCCGGGCCGCCCGTTGCCGGTGTCCGCCCCGCCGGATGCGCCTGCAATGTTGCTCACAGCTCCATCATGCCCTACCCCGGCCCGCCGCACGGCCGGTGACCGTCCGCGGGAAACAGCCCGGCCGCCTCACAGCCGGTGCTGCGGGCGCTGAGTCGCACGAGCATCGACCTTCGTGGCAGAATTGGTTCTCGTGCCCCAGGTCAACCCAGGGCACGGTCCGCTCTGGTGTAACGGCAGCACCCCGGCCTTTGGAGCCGTGGAGTATAGGTTCGAATCCTATGGGCGGAACTGGCGAGACACACTGCGCAACCAAGCAAGGAGAGCCAACACGTGAGCCCCGAGAACACCGGCCCAGCCGCCGTGATCGTCCTAGCTGCAGGGGCCGGCACCCGGATGAAATCCCGCACGCCGAAGATCCTTCACGAGATCGGCGGGCGGTCCCTGGTGGGTCACGCGCTCAACGCCGCCCGCAGCATCGACCCCCGCGAGCTGGCCCTGGTGGTCCGGCATGAACGCGACCTCGTGGCCGCCCACGTCACCGCCCTCGATCCGAAGGCCCTGATCGTGGACCAGGACGACGTCCCCGGCACCGGACGCGCGGTCGAAGCCGCCCTGGAGGCCCTCGACGCCCAAGGCCCGCTGAGCGGAACGGTGGTGGTCACCTACGGCGACGTGCCCCTGCTTACCGGTGAACTGCTGGCCGAGCTCGTTGCCGTCCACGAGGCCGACGACAACGCTGTCACCGTCCTCACTGCCGTCCTCGACGACGCCACCGGCTACGGCCGCATCCTCCGTGCCGGCGACGGAACCGTCACGGGCATCCGCGAACACAAGGACGCCACCGAGGCCGAACGCGGAATCCGCGAAATCAACTCCGGCATCTACGCCTTCGACGCCGCCGTTTTGCGCGACGCGCTGGTCCACATCACCACCGACAACGCGCAGGGCGAAAAGTATCTGACCGATGTCCTGGCCCTGGCCCGTGCCGCGGGCGGCCGTGTCGCCGCCGTCGTCACCGCGGACCGCTGGCAGGTCGAAGGCGCCAACGACCGCGTCCAGCTCTCGGCCCTCGGCGCCGAACACAACCGCCGCACGGTCGAGGCCTGGATGCGCGCCGGCGTCACCGTCGTCGACCCCGCCACCACGTGGATCGACTCCACGGTGACGCTCGACGAGGACGTGCGCCTCCTGCCCAACACCCAGCTGCATGGCGCCACCACGGTGGCGCGCGACGCCGTCGTCGGCCCCGACACGACCCTCAGCGATGTCACGGTAGGGGAGGGCGCCAAGGTGGTTCGCACGCACGGCTCCGGCTCCACGATCGGGGCGCGTGCCAGCGTCGGCCCCTTCACCTACCTGCGCCCCGGCACCGTCCTGGGCGAGACCGGCAAGATCGGTGCGTTCTACGAGACCAAGAACGTCACGATCGGCCGCGGCTCCAAGCTGTCCCACCTCGGTTACGCCGGGGACGCCGAAATCGGCGAGAACACCAACATCGGCTGCGGCAACATCACGGCCAATTACGACGGCGAGAAGAAGCACCGCACGGTGATCGGCTCCGGCGTGCGCACCGGTTCCAACACTGTGTTCGTGGCCCCGGTCACTGTGGGCGACGGCGCCTACAGCGGCGCCGGCGCCATCATCCGCCAGGACGTCCCGGCCGGTGCCCTCGCCCTTTCTTTGGCCAAGCAGCGCAACGCGGAAGGCTGGGTGGCGGCGAACCGCCCCGGCTCCTTGTCCGCCGCCCTGGCCCAGTCCGCCGCCGCAACAGCCGCCGCAGGCGTCGCCCCGACTTCCTCCACTACTCCGGCACCAACAGAAGAGGGCTAGCAATCATGAGCGAAATTACGGCACACGGCGAAAAGAAGCTGGTGCTGGCCGCGGGGCGGGCGCACCCTGAGCTGGCGAAGGAAATCGCGAAGGAGCTGGGCACCGAGCTGCTGCCGCTGGACGCGTACGATTTCGCCAACGGGGAAATCTACGTTCGCGCCGGCGAAAGCGTCCGCGGCACCGACGCCTTCGTGATCCAGGCCCACCCGGCCCCGCTGAACAACTGGCTCATGGAACAGCTGATCATGATCGATTCGCTCAAGCGGGCCTCCGCCAAGCGCATCACCGTGGTGTCCCCGTTCTACCCCTACGCCCGGCAGGACAAGAAGGGCCGCGGCCGCGAACCGATCTCCGCGCGCCTGGTCGCCGACCTCTACAAGACCGCCGGGGCCGACCGGATCATGAGCGTGGACCTGCACACTTCGCAGATCCAGGGCTTCTTCGACGGCCCCGTGGACCACCTCATGGCCATCCCGCTCCTGGCCGACTACATCCGCACCCGCGTCGGCTCGGACAACATCACCGTCGTCTCCCCGGACACCGGCCGCGTCCGCGTCGCCGAACAGTGGGCCGAACGCCTCGGCGGCGCCCCGCTGGCGTTCGTGCACAAGAGCCGCGACCTGACGGTCCCCAACCAGGCCGTGTCCAAGACGGTCGTGGGCCAGATCGAGGGCCGCACCTGTGTACTGATCGACGACATGATCGACACCGGCGGAACCATCTCCGGCGCCGTCCAGGTGCTCAAGAACGCCGGCGCCAAGGATGTCATCATCGCCGCGACGCACGCCGTGTTCTCCGACCCGGCGGCCCGCCGGCTGTCCGAGTCCGGTGCCCGCGAGGTCGTGGTGACCAACACGCTGCCGATCTCCGCGGACAAGCGCTTCCCGCAGCTGACGGTGCTGTCCATCGCGCCGCTGATCGCGCGCGCCGTCCGTGAAGTGTTCGACGACGGCTCCGTCACCAGCCTGTTCGACGGCCAGGCCTGATCCCTGCCCGTCCCGCGCTGCCCGTCCCGCGCTGCCGGTGGGCCCGGTTTCAGAAACCTGGCCCGCCGCTGGTAGGGTTGTACCGAAACCTTGGCGAGGGAGAGCGCCGGTAAGCCGTATACATACTGTATACACGGCCGCCGGGCTGCTGGTCTCCGTTATCGACTGGGTCTGAATCTCCTTCTGAAGGGCAGCTGCACGGCAGCCCGGCGTTGAAGGTCGCAAACAGACCTCCGCCCTTGCTGACCACCGTTTAGCTTGAAATGCCACGAGGAGTTACCCCATGTCTGAGCAGAAGCTCGCAGCAGAAGTCCGCACCGAATTCGGCAAGGGCTACGCCCGCCGCGCCCGCATGGCCAACCTGATCCCGGCCGTCATCTACGGCCACGGCGCCGAGCCGATCCACATCACCCTGCCGGCGAAGGCCACCACCCTGGCGGTCCGCGTCCCCAACGCCCTGCTCACCCTGGACATCAACGGTGAACAGCACCTGGCCCTGGTCAAGGACATCCAGCGCAACCCGATCAAGCAGATCGTCGAGCACCTGGACCTCCTGACCGTCCGCACCGGCGAGAAGGTCACCGTTGACGTCCCCGTCCACGTGACCGGCGAAGCCGCCCCGGGCACCGTCCAGAACCTCGAACTGACGGTTGTTTCCGTCGAAGCCGAGGCAACCCACCTGCCGACCGCCATCGAGGTCAGCATCGAAGGCCGCGGCGCCGGCGAGCACGTCCACGCCTCCGACCTCGTCCTGCCGAAGGGCGTTGCCCTGCTGGCCGACCCCGAGGCCCTGGTTGTCAACATCTCCGAGGCTGTCGAAATCGTCGAAGAGGGCGAAGAAGCCGGCGAGGAAGCCGCTGAGGCTCCCGCCGCCGCGGAATCCGAAGCAGCAGCCGAGTAATTTCTGCGCATTCACCGGTGGCCGGGTCCCTGAGGGGCCCGGCCGCCGTCGTCTGACGACCCGTTCCGCCCTGCGCGTCCCGCCCCGACCCGGGCCTACCGAAGGACTGATCCATGACCGACACCTGGCTGATCGTAGGCCTTGGCAATCCCGGACCCGAGTACAGCCACAACCGGCATAACGTCGGCCAGATGGTCCTGGACGAGCTCGCCGCGCGCGCCGGGGGCGGCTTCAAATCACACAAATCCCGTGCCCAGGTCCTCGAAGGCCGCCTGGGTATCGGCGGGCCCCGGGTGGTGCTGGCCAAGCCGCTTTGCTATATGAACGTCTCCGGCGGCCCGGTCTCGGCGCTGGCACAGTTCTACGGGATCGACCCCGCCCACGTCATCGCCGTCCACGACGAGATCGACATTCCCTTCGACACCGTGAAGCTGAAGCTCGGCGGCGGGGAAGGCGGCCACAACGGGCTGCGCGACATCTCCAAGGCCCTGGCCACCAAGGACTACCTGCGCGTGCGGGTGGGCGTCGGACGTCCGCCGGGCCGGATGGACACCGCCGACTTCGTCCTGCGTGATTTTTCCGCCCCGGAGAAGAAGGACCTGCCCTTCCTCATCGATTCAGCCGCCGACGCCGTCGAGCTTCTGGTCAAGGACGGCCTGCTCGCGGCCCAGCAGAAGTTCCACCCCGCCAAAGCGCAGTGAACCCGCCACAACCCGGTAAACAGGGCCCGGACCCCACCAAGATGTCCGAATAATGGGTTTCCGTTCCAAGAATCCGGCATTCCGGTTATGATCTGTCTACTCTCACGTCGGGGGATAGGGATACGCTACTTCTAAGTGGGCAGTCTGGGGTTGCTGTCTACAAAGCGGTACGAAGGAAACTACATGTCGAGGGATTCGCTGGGCTGGGGGAATGTTTCCACTACATTGGCACCCGCCGAAGAAGAACATGCCGCCGGTCCGGTCGCGAGGCACGGATGGTCCGGCCTGGCACGCAGCGCCGACGCCGAGCGCGTCCGGACGGAACTGCTGGCGCAGGACCGGATGGGCGTCGTTATCACCGGCGACCGCGGTGTCGGCAAGACGCTGGTCGGCCGGACTGCCCTCGCGGGATTCGGCCCCGAGGTCTACACCATCCAGCTCCGGAGTTCAGGACCCGGGACGGCCACGCCCTACGGCTGCCTCGCTTTCACCCTGGCGCGGCTCCCGCAGAGCTCCCTGGGCTCGCCGACAGCCATCCTGCACGGCATCACCTCACTGATCCGCGACGACGCGGCCGGCCGTCAGTGCGTTATCCTGCTCGACAACGCGGGGGCGCTGGATGAACTGAGCACCGGTGTCCTGCTGAACCTGCTGCAGACCCGCACCGCCCGGCTCATCGCGACGGCCCAGCGCACCACGGACCTTCCGCCGGACTTCTACTGGCTCATCACCTCCGGCCAGCTTGCCGAGGTGCGGCTGGCAAACCTGACCGAACTTGAAACGCTGGAGGTCCTCCAGTCGGCCCTCGGCCACCGCGTCTCGACCGCCCTGGCAAGCCAGCTGCACCAGCTGGTCGGCGGCAGCCCGACCCTCCTGCAGGCCGTCGTGTCCGAACAGATCGAACGCGGCAACCTCGTCCTGTCCGGGTCCGTCTGGACCCTGGTGGACGAGGTTGTACTGGACGGACGGACCGCGCTGGAAGATATCGTCCGGGCCAGGTACGCCCGGGAGACACCTGAGGCGCGGGAAGTCATCGATGTCCTCTCCTGCGCACGCACGCTCCCGCTGTCCCGGCTCGCCAGGATGTACAGCCCCGGCGTCATTGCCGACATGGAGGAAGCCGGCCAGATCGTCGTCGACCGCACGGACCGGCACCTGGTCACCCTCGGCGACCGCTACCTGGGCGACATCGTCCGCAACTGGCTGAGCGTTGAACGCCGCCTGGAACTCCGGGACAAGGTCCCCGGGCACCAGAAACATGAACTGGACGAGCTGACCGTCGAGGACCTGCTGGCGTACGCGGCGTGGACCCACGACTGCCACGCCCAGCTCGCCCCTGCCCACGCACTGGCGGCAGCCAGTGCCGCCGTCAAGCTCTTCGACCCGAAATTCGCCCTCAAATGCGCCGGCAGCCTGTCGCCGTCGGATACCGAGTGGGCCGCCGGCCAGCTCCAAAAATCGGCGGCCTATCTCCAGCTCGGCCTGCCCCTGCAGGCGATGTCCGCGCTGGACGATGTCTCCGAGCAGCAGGTCAGGGACCTCACAGCCGAAGGCTTTGCCGACTTCATTGCCGCGAAGGCCGACTGCATGGCCTGGCTGGAGGATCGTTCCGGCAAGGTCCCCGAACTCCTCCGGCAGGCCAGGGTGCGGCTCCAGGAGCTCAGCCTGGACGAGCCGCCGGCCGACCCCGCCGCGCTGTCCCGGGCCGGGCTGGGCCTGGACCTGTGCGAGTTCAACTACCTGTCCTTCATCGGGGACTACGAGCCCATGATGGAGCGGCTCACCACGGCGGCCACGACCGACATCCCGGGCGCCGATCCCGCGCACCGGCTCCGGTCCGCCATCATCCTGATGGAGGCCCTGTCCATGACGGGCCGGGAGCTGGATGCGAAGAAACTCATGCGCGAGGTCGGCGGCCAGCTGGGCGAATGGTCCCACGTGCCGCGCTTCCGTGAAAACTTCGCCTGGCGTTCCTACAACGTCCTGCTCCTGTCCGGCCTGTGGCGCCAGGCCATCGACATGCTCAAGGACGCCAGCGGCCGGGCCGGGCACGGGCTGCATTCGGGCAGCGCCGCCACCGACCTCGCCGTCGGGCTTGCCTACGTGTATGCCGGCCGCGGCTACATGGCGCTGGACCCGCTGTTGGCCGCCATCGCCCAGCTGGAGGTCCGGGCGAGCCTGCAGTCCCTGCGCCAGGCCTACGCAGCGACCGCCTTTGCGTATGCCCAGACCGGCAACTCCGTCCAGGCCACCATCTACCTGGACCGCGCCCGCTCGGCCGATGGCCCGGCCCGGTTCACGGTGAGCAGCTCGACGGAGTTCTGCATGGACATGGCCTCGCGGTGGCTCGGCGACCCCGAGGCCAAAGACCGGCTGGTGCGGTCCGCGGAGGCGCATTTCCGGAAGGGGCGCTACACCCTGGCCGGCATCTGCATGCTCGGAGCCACAGTCAACGGAACAGCCAAGGACTTCATCTTCATGGAGGAGATCGCCGGGCTGAGGCAGGGCCCGCTGTCCGAACTGTCCCGCACGGTCGCCGTCGGCAGCCGGAAGAAGGATGCCGCGGTGATGCTCGAAGCCGCCGAACAGGCCGCGGCACTGGAGCTGGACGCCGTCCAGGCCCGCTGCGCGGCGCTCGCGTTCGACTTCGCCAAGGGCGCCGGACTGACCGCCAGCGCCAACGCCGCATACAGCATGCTCGAAAGCCTCTCGGAGTCGGTTCCGATGCTGCCCGTCATGCCCCGGAACAAGGGGCCGCTGCTCACCGACCGGGAGCGGCAGATCGCCGCCCTGGCCGGAAACGGGGTCTCGAACAAGGACATCGCCCTGGAAGTCGGCATTTCGGTCAGAACAGTGGAGGGACACCTGTACCAGGTGTTTACGAAGCTCGGCGTATCTTCGCGAAGTGATCTGCTTGGACTCATCTAGGGGCACGGCGGGGCCCCCCGGCACCGAGGCTAACCACGCCTTGACCGGGAGGTCTGAAGATTTGAAGTCGGCCGTCGAGTCGCTTCAGGGCGGCAGCCACGTGGCCGTGTTCGTCCTCGGCGACAGCGGGACGGGGAAGTCCAGGCTCATCGAAGCCGTGGTGGCCGAGCTCGCCGCCGAAGTGACACCGGTGCGGATCCACGGCAGCGCGTCCCTGACGAATGTCCCCTACGGTGTCCTGGGGCCCTTCATCGTCGGGTTGCCGGTCCAGGACGCGACATCGCAGCTGGCCGTGCTGCGCACCCTGTGGTCGCATTTGGAAGAAGAGAAACGGGCCACCCAGAAGCCGCTCCTGCTCATCGTCGACGACGCCCACGACCTCGACGAGGCGACGGCGGGCATCCTGGCGGAGCTGGCCGCGGCCGGCTGGGCGAAACTGCTCGTGGGAGCGGCGGCCCGCCCGGGGCTGCCGGAGCCGCTCCTGCAGCTGTGGTTCGAAGGCATCGCCGAGCGGCATGACCTCCGGCCGCTGACCCTCGCGCAGACCACCGAAATGCTCGAAGGCGAGCTCGGCGCGCAAGTCCTGCCCAACGTCGCTGAGATCCTCTGGGAGGCTTCCGGCGGGAACCCGATGCTCCTCAACGGGCTCCTCGACGACGCCCGGAAGGACGGGACGCTGCTCCGGCAGAACGGCGTCTGGCTCTTCACCCGGCACCTGAACAGCCACGGCGACCGGCTGACCGACGTCGTGCGCCGCCAGCTGCTGCTCCGCTCGCCGGAAGAACGACAGGCGCTGAACCTGGTGGCGCTGGCCGAGCCGGTCGCCCGGGACCTGATCGAGTCCGTCGCCGGCGAAGCGGCCGTGGAATCGCTGATCGAGAGCGAACTGATCCGGGTGAGCGACTCGCCGCCCGGCGAACTTCGGCTGTGGCATACCGTGTACGGCGACACCCTCCGGAACCTGATCTCGCCGGCGCGGAGCCTGCAGCTGAGGCAGAGCCTGCTGCGGCGCATGGACAGCGAACCAACGTCCGCCGAAGGACTGCTGCGCCATGTGAGCTGGTCGATCGAATGCGGGGCCGAAGTCGAGGACCGGCAGCTCCTGCGGGCCGCGGTGCTCGCCAGCCGGCTCTACGAGGACGAACTCGCCCGCAAGGCCGCGGGCCTGGTCAAGGACCCGGACCTGCAGATGGCGGCCCGTGCCGTGATCGCGCGGACCCGCTACAACTCCTCCGACTACGTTGCGGCATGGGAAATCCTCGACGCCGATTTCGGCCAGGGCAACACGCTGCCCAGCCTGCTGGCCGGCTCACTGCTCTGGGCCGCGGTCATGTCCGCGCTCGGACATGAACCGGACGAGATCATGAAACGGGCCCGGACGCTGCAGCATGCCGGCGAGCGTCTGGCCGAGGCCCGGCCGGACACCGCGCAGGACGTCCTCGCCGCCGTCGCCGAACGACTGGACACCATGGAAGCCATGGTGCTGGCCATCGCAGGCGACTACACCAAGGCACCCGCGGACGCGGAGCTGCCGCCGCCGGCGAACAACCTCCAGGCGGCCTTCCGGCTGACCCTCGACGCGGAGCGGCTCCTGGCCGCCGGCAAGGGCCTGAGCTCGTTTGCCGTGATGTCCCAGGCCGTGGAAGCTGCCGGGACCGACCACGACGAGCTGTACTTCCTCACGGATTTCCTCGTGGTCCGATCGGCTGCCGCGGCGGTCCAGGCCGGAGACTGGCAGGCAGCCGAAACCCTCCTGGCCGGTTTCGTCGCCGGGTCCGGGCCGAGCCTGATCTCTTTCGGCGGGGGAGTCCACGCCGCCCACGGCATCATCCTGCTGTACCAGGGCAAAGCCGCCCAGGCACTTCACACCCTGGGTGCCGCGCTCGAAGCGCTGCGCCTGACCGACCCCCAGCAGCTGTTCGCCCTCACGGCGGCCATGGCCTTCGCCGCCGCCGCGGAAGTCGGCGCCCAGACCAAAGCCGAACTGTTCCTCGCCGACTACGAGACCGCCCCGGCGGCGTTGCCGCGTTACATGCGCTCCCTCGCCGCGATGGCCGTGGTCTACGGCAAGGCCCGGCTCGGGAACTACCCCGGTGCGATCGAGGAACTGAAACGGCTCGGACGCCCCGATCAGGCGACGGACACGGCCGGCCTCGAACTCGACGCGCTGGCCCTGTGCCTGGCGCTGGGGGACACGGACGCGGCCCCGCGGCTGCTGGAACTGCAGCCCGGGCTCGAAGGTCCGAGGGCTGCCGCGATCTGCGCCTACGCGGCGGCCATCAGCACGGACAATGCCGCGGACCACCTGGACGCTGCGAAGACGTGTGAAGCCGCCGAGCTGTGGACCTTCGCCGCGCTTGCCTATGACGCAGCGGCGCACGCCTACCGGGCCGCGGGCGACACCCTGCGCGAGCGCATGGCCAACTCCCAGCGCAGGAGGTGCCTGGACCGGGCGGATGATCTTCCCGGCGAGGACACGGCCAAGAGTGACGACTCGCTGGGCATCCTGACGCGCCGCGAACGCGACATTGTGGCGCTCGCGGTGCGGGGCCTGACCGACCGGCAGATCGCCGCCGAACTGCAGGTGTCCGTGCGCACGGTTGAGGGCCACCTCTACCGCAGCTACGCCAAGCTGAACGTGAAGGGCCGCGAACAGCTCCCCGGGATCGGCCCCCGCTAGGTTCCGCAGCCGCATGTGGCGGGCCGTATTCCGGGCTTCCGGGAGGACACGGCCGGGGACACCTGAAACCGGTTTTCCGACTACTTGGTTTCGACCCCGCAGCCGTGCCGGTCCAACTGAGTACAGGTACGTAGAGGGGGCCGAATACTCGCCCGGTATTCGAGTACTACTTACGCATACGGAAAATTCGCGCGGTCAATACCGTAGATGTATCACCGCTCACACTTTGACTGCGAAGGTCTCTCATATGTTCCAGCAAGACGCCAGCTTGCCTGCGGGCAGCGGCCATACCGAAGCGTCATTTCCGGCGACGAGAAACGGCTACGGCCGCAACAAAGACAGACCTTTCACGCGCCAGGAAGTCGTTGCCGAGGTGGTCGAAACTCTGACCTCGGGCTCCGGCTGCGGCATCGTCCTCGTGGGCGACCACGGGGCTGGCAAGTCCTTCATCGCCCAGCGCGCCCTCGAGCAGCTCGGCGACGAGTACATGGTGGTCCAGGTCAGAGGCAGCTCGATTTCCTCCAAGCTGCCGTACGGCGCCCTCAGTGTGCTTCTGAACGACCTCGACGCCTCGCACCTGGAACACCCTCTGATGGTGCTGCGCGGGCTGACCCAGCTGCTGCACAGCAAAGCCGACGGACGCAGGGTGGTCCTCTTCGTCGACAACGCCCATGACCTCGACGAGCTCTCCAGCATGATGGTGGCCCAGTTGAGCGCGGGGGCACACGTCACGCTGCTGGCTGCGTGCGTGGACATGCCCCATGTTGGCGGTGACATCATGGGCCTCTGGAAAGACGACATGCTCCGGCGGGTCGACCTTGGACCGTTCGACTTCACCGAGACGGCAGCAACGCTGCACCACGAATACGGGGGACGGTTCTCCCTGACCGCGGCCCGGGCGCTTTGGAGCGCAAGCGGGGGCAACGCCCTCTTCCTCCATTCCCTGGCCCGGGAACAGATCAAGCTCGGCACCGTGCTCCGCCAGGATGGCGTCTGGTTCCTGGGCAACGGCCCCATCGCCCTGACGGGTGAGATCCGCGACGTCGTGAAGGCGCGCCTCAACCGGCTCGGGGCCGGCCAGCGCGACGTCTTCGAACTGCTGGCCCTCGCCGGCGGCGTCCCGCTGCAGACCCTCATGCTGATCGCCAACCCCCAGGACATGGACGCACTCCAGGAGCGGTCACTGATCCGGGTCACACACGAACACCCGCCGATGGTGAGCGTGGCCAACCCGGTAACCGCCGGCATCGTCGCCAGCGTCGTCCCCCCGGGCCGCAGCGCCGAACTCCGCCGCCGGCTGACGGCTGTCGTCCAGGAATCGGATGCTCTGGACGCCGGTGGTTCCACCGGCGTCGCCTGGGCACTGGACTGCGGGGAACAGGTGAGCCCCGAAGTGGCCCTTGCTGCGGCCCATACCGCCAACAGTGCGTCCGACCCCGTCGCGGCCCTTCGGTTCGTCGAGGAGATCGAGGGAAACGACCCCGCCGTCCCGATGGCCATCGAAGCGCTGAAAGCCCACATCTCGGTCAACAACGAGGAGTCCGCCCGCCGGGTCCTGGAGACGCTGGACGAGGCTGGCCCCGGGGAGGTCCCGCTGGGCGAGTGGACCGTCCTGCAGCTCCTGCGCGCTGAGCTGGACAAGCGTAGCCACGCCCCGGCAGCCGATCCCCAGGCACGGCTCCGGGAGCTCGCGGAACGGCTGGCCACGGAGCCAGCCGGGGACAGCCCCGCTGTTCGGACAGCCCGGGAGCAGCTGCGCGTGGCCGACGCCGAACTCGCCGCGTTCCAGGGCCGCTACGCCGATGTCCTGGCCGTCACCGACGGCATGGACACCGCCGACCTTGGCAGCGAATCCAGGATTGTGGCCTCCAGCCTGCGCTGCGAGGCCCTGGCCGTCACCGGCAACGTGGTGCAGGCCCTGGCCTTGGGCAAGCAGGTCCTGGCCGCCGCCGCCGGCGTCCGGCTCACGGACCGGGCCGCCCGTGAGATCCGCGGAAGGTTTCTGCTGCTCCTGCTCCTCTCGGCCAAGTACCGGGAGGCCTCGGCTTTCCTTGACGAGACCTACAGCGGCGGCGAACCACAGACCCGGCTCGGCGGGATGTTCGAGATCGGGCACGGTGTTATCGACCTGCACGCCGGGCACCTCGACGACGCCCTGTCCCGGCTCCAGGCCGGCCGCTGGCAGCTCCGGGCGCTGGACCCGGACACGCTGGCCGGCCTGGCCACGGCGGTCTGCGCCTACGCCGCAGCACTCCAAGGCGAAGAAGAGGCTGCTGGCCTCCTGCTCGCCGACCTCGCCCAGCCGCGGCCGGCCGCAGCCTGGCTGGTGGAACGGCTGACACGCTACTTCGAACTCTCAGCCCAGGCCGAGCTCGGTCAACGTTCCCTGTCGATCCGGGCGCTCACCGCCGAGGCGGACCGCGACACGGAATCCTCGGCCCTGGCCCCGGCGCTCCTGTTCCTGTCCGCCGCGTCCCGGCTGGAAGACCGCCAGACGGGCCAGAAACTGGGCGCCCTCAGCGACCGGGTCGCCGGACAGTTCGCGTCACTGTGCTCGCGGCTGGCCGAGGGCATGCGGGAGGCCGACAGTGAACGGCTGCTTGCGGCGTCCAAGGACGCCGAGGCCGCAGGGAACGCAGTGTTCGCCAGGGACGCGGCCCGCAAAGCCGTCAGTTGCGCCAACGACGCCGGCAACCGGATCGCGCTGCGGATCGCCCAGCGGGCGCAGCAGTCACTCGATGACAAGTTCGGCAGCCCGAAGAACGGCCTGCACTCGCTGACAACCTCGACTCTGACGGCAAGGGAATGCGAAGTGGCGGTCAGGGCCGCCGCCGGCACGTCAAACCGCAAGATCGCCGAACAGATGCACGTCTCGGTCCGCACAGTGGAGGGCCACCTCTACCAGGTGTATTCGAAGCTGCATGTGGCCAGCCGATCGGAACTCAAAGATGTCATCTCAACTCCGGCAGACAGCGCCCGGCTCGGCTGAGACCGGCACGTTCGACGGCGGCTGCCCGGCATCCGCCGGGGCCGGCAGGAAGAACGACGATGGAAAGCCTGGCTGAGACCGGCCCGCTGGTCGAGCGCTCGGCGCTCGTCAAGGAACTGGTGCGTTGCCTGCAGGACGGCACCAAGTCCGGTGCCCTCGTCATCGGCGGGGCCGGCACGGGCAAGACCGCGGTTGTCAAAGCAGCCATCCGCGAACTCGGAACCCGCAGCCACGTGATCCGGCTGACAGCCACCCCGGCGCTGGCCGCTGTCCCTTTCGGGGCGCTGGCTCCGTACCTGTCCACGCTCCCCGACCGCGAACTCGACTCCTATGCCGCGGTCGTGGAGGCCCTGGCGGGCAGCCTGAAAGCCGAGGCGATCCGGCCCCTCTTTGTGATCGACGACGCCCATTGCCTGGACCAGGGGACCATCCGGCAGCTCGCGCAGGCCGCGGCCACCGGCGCAGCCGGGATCCTGGCAACCTGCCTGCCCGGACCGATGATTGCCGAAGAATTCCTGTCACTCTGGGACGACGGCATCGTCGCCAAGTTCGACCTCGACCCGCTGAGCCGGACCGGGACCCACCAGTTGTGCGAGCAGGTCCTGCGGGCCGACGTCTCGCCCTGGGTCAGTGCGCTGTTTCACGACGCGGCCGACGGCAACCCGCTCATGCTCATGTCCCTGATCCAGCATGCCCGCGCCAGCGGTGCACTGGGCTTCCGGCACGGGGTGTGGTTCCTGCTGGCCAACCCCGAAATGGCTGGGGTCCCGGCCGCCGACGTTGTTGACCGGCAACTGCGCTCCATGACCCCGGAGGAAAAGACGGCCGCCACGATTGTTGCCCTGGCCGGACCGCTCTCCCTGGCCCAGATCCTGCGGATCAGCGGCCCGAAAGCTGTCGATGCCCTGGACACGGCCGGCATCATCGCCGTCTCGGCCGGGCATGACCGGCTGGTCCGGCCCGCGAGCCCCATGGTCGGCGAGATCATCCGCCACCGGGTCCCGGCCGGCCGGAGTTCAGCCCTGCGCTCCAGCGTCCTGGCGCTGCCCTCGGCCCGTACGGCGGCCCCGGGAGCGGCCCTGAACCGGCTGCGCTGGTCTCTCGACTGCGGTGTGGAAATCCCGCCGTCCCAGCTGTTGCAGGCCGCCGTTGCCGCGAACACCGCCTTGGACCCGGTGACCGCGGCCCGGGCAGCGCGGGCCGTTCGGGATACCCGGTACCTCTCCGAGGCCCGGATCCAGCTGGCGTACTCGCACTTCATCCTCGGGCGCACGGCGGCCGCGGCGGCGTGCCTGGAGTCCGCCGGGCCGCTGCCGGCCGGCAGACCCCCCTTATTGGCCGCACTGCTCGCGGCCCGGCTCGGGTCCGCAGCGCCGCCCCGGCCCTGGGGTGATCAGATCCGGGATGATCAGCTCCGGGACGGGACGGCCGTGGCGGAACTGGCCGCCGGTCTCCTCACCCGCACCTGGGACGGCCGGTTCGTAACGGCCGGACCAGTGCTCAGCGACCTCATCCGCGCTGCCGGCACCGACCCTGAAATCCGGGTGCCGGCCGTGTCCGTCCTCGCCGAAGTGCTGACCGCGCAGGGCCGGCTGCGGGCCGGGCTGCGCCTGGACGGGGAGGCCTGGAGCGGGGCCAGCAGCGCGAGCACGGCGCTTCCCCTGGTCTACGAGGACCTTGTGGTCCGGCACTGCCTGAACCTGATCCGGGCCGGCGACTGGGACGGCGTCGGCCGGGCCCTGGACGAATACGCGGCCCGCGAGCCCGGACGGCTCCTGTATAGCGGCGGCATGCTCCACCTCATGCGCGGATACTCCAGGCTGCGCCAGGGCAGGATGCGCGAAAGCCTGGCCGAAGTGCGCCTGGGCGTAGAGGAACTCACTATCGCCGACCCGCTGAACCTGCTGCCGTTTGCGCACGCCGTCGCTGCGTACGCGGCCGCCGCCGTCGGAAGCCACGAGGAGGCCGGAGAACATGTCCTGGCCTTCCGGCATTCGGCATACGGGGAACCAAAGACCCTGCAGCTGCTGGCGGAAGCGTACTGCCGGGCCGCGGCGCCCGGGGACGATCCGGTCGGGAGCGGCGCGGAAGCCTTGGCCCGGCTGGCGGACGAGGCCCTGCACGAAGGCCTGCGGGGCGTTGAAACCGACATCCGGCGGCTCGCGTTCCGCAGCGGCGACACTTCAGGGGCGGAATCCCTCGCCCTCAGCAGCAGTGCCGTGGACGGCCCGGAGGCACGCCTGCTCGAAACCTACGCGCGGGCGGTGTCGGCTTCCGACGCCGTCGACCTCATCGGGATCAGCGACGACGCGCTCAACGGCGGCCACGGGCTCCTGGCGCTTGAAGCCGCCCAGCAGGCCGAGCGGATCCTGGCCGACGACCCGGAACGGTGGAGGCTGACTGCGGTCCAGCGGCGAGTCCACCACCGCCTCGTGGAGGCCGGAATGTCGGCGCGGCTGGAGATCGTCCACAGCGATCACGGTGCCGCCCTGACCACCCGCGAGGCCGAAGTCCTGGAACTGGTGTCCGGCGGGGCAACGAACGCCGAGATTGCCGCTGCCCTGTGTGTGTCGCAACGGACCGTGGAGGGGCACTTGTCCCGCATCTTCGCCAAGCTCGGTGTCGGCCGGCGCACCGACCTTCTGGACCTGGGCACCGTTCAGCCCTGACACCGGACCCCCGCCGCAGCGGCGGCTGCGTACCGTCCGGGTGGACCGGGGGACCGGCGGGAGTATCCCCAAGTAGTGCCCGTCAAATCGGTCCCGCAGAAGTCGGGTAAACGCTACTCGTGTGTGGAACCGGTCCGGGCGATTGACTTAAGTCAGTCCCACGAACAACTCACAAAGGTCTCAGAATGAGGAACTTCAGGTCGGTACTCGACCGCGGGCACGACCTGCAGACTAGCGTGGCATCAAATAGCATCTTGCTTGCTGAGGCAGCCACTGCCACCATTAGAGGTGGTCGTGGCATAAATTCAATACACCGAACTCCTTCAGTGGATTCGCACGGGGCCGCAGCCGGCAGCCGTGCGCCAAGGTCGGAGCCGGCGGCGTCAGAGCCTTCTGAGACCGAGGCTCTCCCCCCAGCCGCCGTCGGCTCCCTTAATCGGTCTACACCCGGGTCCGGCCCGCTCAAAAGTGAGGATCCGGCATGAGCGCCGTCGACGAGCGGCGCAGGGGATACCGGCCCCGGGGAATCCGCTTGACGCGCCGGCCGGCCGCGGTTTTGGCTTCCAGCGCCGGGCCCCTCGCCCGGCCGTGGGGCACCGTCGACTCCGGCGTGAACGCGCAGGCCGCGCGCGTGGACTCCGGACAGTCCTGGGCCAAGCGCTACCGGCGGTGGCTGCGGATCACCGACGCAGTCATTGTGGCGGTCACCGTTGCTGCCGCGTACGCCTTCCGGTTTGAGGAAGTCGGGCCCTTCCCGGTCCATGCGGGCGCAAGCGGCTCGTATCTGGCGGTCAGCATTGCCGTTGTCTTGGCCTGGGTTCTGGCGCTTGAAGTGCACCGCACCCGCGAGGAGACAGTCCTGGGCATCGGCTCGGAGGAATACAAGCGGGTCCTGGATGCCACCCTGGGCGTCTTCGGGGGCATCGCCATTATCGTTATCCTTCTGGGCATCGACGTGGTGCGCAGCTACTTTGCCCTCGCGTTGCCGGCCGGGGCACTCCTGCTCCTGGTCAACCGCTGGCAATGGCGGGCGTGGCTGAACCGTCAGAGAGTTTTCGGGCACTACCTCTCCAAGGTGATCGTGGTGGGCGCACCTGCCGACGTCGAGTACGTCATCCGGCAGTTCGGCAAGGTTTCGGGCGCCGCGTACGAAGTCGTGGGCGCGGCGTTGCCGGCCGGTTCCTCCGAGAAACACCTGCAGATTTCTGCGGCCCGGATTCCGGTGCTGTGCGATGTCGATTCGGTGGCGGGGAAGGTCGCCGAGACGGGGGCCAACGCGGTGGTAGTGGCCGGGCCGCTCGAAGGCGGAACCCGGGCCATCCGGCAGCTGGGCTGGGCACTGGAAGGCACCCGGGCCGGCCTCGTCCTGGCCTCCAGCTTGACCGACGTCGCGGGCCCGCGGATCCACTGGCGGCCCGTGGAAGGCCTGCCCCTCATGCACGTGGAGCTGCCCCGGTTCACCGGCGTCAAGCACACGCTCAAACGCCTCGTGGACATTCTGGCATCCGCCGCGGCACTGCTGATCCTCTCACCGTTGCTCGGTGCGCTGGCCTGGATCATCGTCCGCGACAGCAAGGGGCCGGTGTTCTTCCGCCAGGAGCGGGTGGGACGCAACGGCAAACGGTTCAAGATGGTCAAGTTCCGTTCCATGGTCACGACCGCCGAACAGGACCTGGCCGGGCTGCGGCACCTCAACGAAGGTGCCGGGCTCCTGTTCAAGCTCAAGAATGATCCGCGGATCACCGCCTGCGGCCACTGGCTCAGGAAGTACTCCCTGGACGAGCTTCCGCAGTTCTGGAACGTGCTGAAGGGGGACATGAGCCTCGTCGGACCGCGGCCGCAGTTGCCCGGTGAAGTCGACGGCTATGAGGGCGACGTGAGCCGGCGGCTGCTGATCAAGCCGGGCATCACGGGCCTGTGGCAAATCAACGGCCGGTCCAACCTGGATTGGGATGAGAGCGTCCGCTGGGACCTCTACTACGTGGAGAACTGGTCTTTGACCGGAGACATCATGATCCTCTGGCGCACGTTCAGAGTCGTCCTGCATCCGGTGGGAGCGTACTAGGGCGTGCCACCCCTGTCCGGTGGCCGTCCGCTGGGCTCCCGGACCGGATAAGAGGCCGCGCGCAGCGGCCGCGCTGGAGGTCTGCGGGAACGTGGGATAATTAGGTCGAATCTGTGTGACGTATTTCCGGCGGCCGGCTTCCCGGCCGCCGCGGTACGCCCCATCGAACGCCGATCCAGGAGTCCCCGCCATGGTTGCCACCCCAGCCCATCTCCGCCGCTCTGCCGTCGCGCTCGGAAACGAGGAGGTTCTGAGGATCCGCAATGACTTTCCGATCCTGCAGCAGCACGTCAACGGCAAACAGCTCGTCTACCTGGACTCCGGGGCCACCTCGCAGAACCCGCTCAGCGTGCTCGAGGCCGAGCAGGAATTCTACGAGCAGCGCAACTCGGCGGTCCACCGCGGGGCGCACCATCTCGCCGTCGAGGCCACCGAGGTGTTTGAGAACGCCCGGGAAACCGTAGCGTCCTTCATCGGAGCGCAGTGGGACGAACTCATCTGGACCTCCAATGCCACGGAGGGCCTGAACCTGCTCACCTACTCCTTCCTCAACGCCTCGCTCCCCGGAGCGGGCCCCGATGCCGCCCGTTTCGCCCTGGCGCCGGGCGACGAACTCGTGGTCACCGAAATGGAGCACCACGCCAACCTGATCCCGTGGCAGGAGCTCGCCGCCCGGACCGGCGCCGTCCTGAAGTTCATCCCCATTGACGACTCCGGCGCCCTGGACCTGGACGCCGCGGCCGGCATCATCGGGCCCCGGACCCGCGTGCTGGCATTCACCCACGCCTCCAATGTCCTCGGCACCATCAACCCGGTGGCTGCCCTGGTTGCCCTGGCCCGCTCAGCCGGGGCGTTAGTGGTGCTTGACGCGTGCCAGTCCGCGCCGCACCTGCCCCTGGATGTCAAAGCGCTCGACGTCGACTTCGCCGTGTTCTCCGGGCATAAGATGCTGGCCCCCACCGGAATCGGCGGCCTCTACGGCCGCTCCGAGCTGCTCAACGCTATGCCGCCGTTTTTGACCGGCGGCTCCATGATCACCACCGTCACGATGGAACGGGCCGGCTTCCTGCCGAGCCCGCAGCGGTTCGAGGCCGGAACCCAGCGCATTTCCCAGGCCGTGGCCCTGGCTGCGGCGGTGAACTACCTGAGCGAAACCGGGATCGGCCGCATTCACGCGTGGGAGGCCGAACTCGGCCAGCGCCTCGTGCAGGGCCTGGCGTCCATCCCCGGCATTCGCGTGCTCGGCCCCGCCGCGGGGGAGGACCGCATCGGCCTGGCGGCCTTCGACGTCGCCGGCGTCCACGCGCACGACGTCGGCCAGTACCTGGACAGCCGGAGCATCGCCGTTCGGGTGGGGCACCACTGCGCCCAGCCGCTGCACCGCCGGCTCGGCCTGACGGCCACCACCCGCGCCAGCACCTACCTGTACAACACCACGGACGATGTGGACGCGTTCCTCAATGCGGTCGCCGACGTCCGTGCCTACTTCCAAGCCTAGGACGGACCTCCATGAGTCTTGACCAGCTTTACCAGCAGATCATCCTGGAACACTCCAAAGCCCGTCACGGCAGCGGCCTGGACGCTGCCGCGGCGCCGGCGGGTGCCGCTACCGGCCAGTCGCACCAACTGAATCCGACGTGCGGGGACGAGATCACGGTCCGGGTGTCCGTGGCCGGCGGGAAAGTCAGCGAGCTGCGCTGGGACGGGGAGGGCTGCTCGATCTCGATGGCCTCGGCGTCCGTGCTGACGGACCTCGCCGAGGGCATGGCGGTCGAGGAACTGCGGACGGTGATCGACAGTTTCCGCGAGGTGCTGCGCTCGCGCGGCAAGATCCCGGCCGACCCGGAGCTGCTGGGCGACGCCGCGGCGTTCGAGGGCGTGTCCCGGTACGCCGCACGGGTCAAGTGCGCCATGCTCTCCTGGGTGGCTGCTGAGGACGCCCTCGGCCAGGCACTGACGGCCTGACGGCGGGCGCTCAAGGCGCACGTTGTCACGGGCGGTCCCCGGGGAGGGACCTTGGGCACGCCGGCGGCGGTGACCGCCGGCGTGCCGGTCGCTATGCGTGCCGGATGCTAAGCGAGCAGCCCGGCGATGCCGATTACCGCCGTCGCCGCCCCCAGCACCATGGAGATGCTGACGAGGACCACATGGACGGTCAGGAATCGCGTGGCCTTGCCGTCGGCGTCGCGGGCGCGCGGGTCCTTCATGACCCGGCGCAGGAACTGCGGCCAGACCACCAGGGACCAGACCCCGGCGATGATCAGGACGACGGCAGGGAACGCGGGCAGCTGCACGGCGTTAGTGGCTTTCGAGCCAGGCCTGCGCCTGCTGGGACTGCAGGTTCAGGGCCTTGCCGACCATCGGTTCGGCAGCGTCGGCGATCTTGCCGCCGAGGAACGGTACCGAGGAGGTCACGTTGCCTTCAAGCTCGATCCGGGTGCTGCCGCCGTCGGACACGAGGCGCTGGACAGCGCTGACATCCAGCGGTGCGCCGGCGACCTTGAGCGAGATCCTGCTCTGCCGGGAGCCGTCGGCTGCCGGGGCCTCCCAGTCCTCCAGCTGGGTCACCTTGAGGCTTTCGCCGACAATCTTCCGGGCAAGGTCCGGCATCCGGGTGGTCGGGATGGTCCGCACGGTAGTGGTGCTGAACGCGCCGGCGGGATCGCCGTCGACGGCGAAGGATTCGAGGCTGCCGCCGACGAGTTCGCTCGTGTGGCGCAGGAAGTCTTCATTGACGAAAACCGCTGCCACGCGGTCGACGGCGTGCGGGACAGTGGTGGATGCACTCAGGGCCATAGGGGGGTCCTCCGTGGTGTGGAAGTGGACGATTCGGGCTCCAACATCCTACGTGGTGCGCCGGGCAGGTTCCGATTCGAGCCTCTCCAGGTCTCGGGCGGCGGCCGTGATATTCCGTGACATGGCCGGAAAAATGACGCTGTGGAACGGCAGCACGGCCAGCCAGTAGAGGCGGCCGCTGAGGCCTTTCGGGAAGAAGATGGCGCGCTGCCGGTACCGGCTGCCGGCGCCCTCCGGCTCGACGGCGAGCTCCAGCCAGGCCCGGCCGGGGGCCCGCATTTCGGCGCGCAGCCGCAGCAGCCGGCCGCGGTCGATCCGCTCCACCCGCCACCAGTCCACCACCTCGCCCTCCGCCAGCAGGTGCGGGTGCCGGCGTCCGCGCAGCAGTCCCGCCCCGCCGGTGAGCTTGTCCAGCCAGCCGCGCACCTGCCAGGCCAGCGGCAGCGAATACCAGCCGTTCCGGCCGCCGATGCCCTCAATGACGGTCCAGACGTACCGGGGATCCACGTCGCTGGTGAAGCTGCGCTCATCCAGGAACACCGTGTGCCCGGCCCAGTCCGGGTCGCTGGGCAGGGGATCGGCGTCGGCGCCGGCGCTCGCCCAGGTGGTTTCGACCTGGCCGTCGCGTTCCTTGCCCAGTGCCAGCGCCACGGCCCGCCGGTACGGCGTCAGTCCGCCCTCCGGCACCGGGATGTAGGCATCGATGTCATGTTCCCGGGAGACCGCATCGTGCTGGAGCGACTCCACGAGCGGCAGGGACATGGACAGCGGGATCGGGGTGGTCAGGGCCACCCACAGCCCGGCAAGCCTGGGGGCGGGCACCGGAAGCGCCAGGACCACCCGGTGCGGCAGGCCGGCCTCGGCCGCGTATTCCTTCATCATGCCCGCGTAGCTGAGCACCTCCCGGCAGCCGATGTCGAACGTCCGGTTGATGGGTCCTTCCAGCGACGCGGCGGCCACGAGGTAGTACAGGACGTCGCGGACCGCAATCGCCTCGATCTTGTTGCGCACCCAGCTGGGGGCCGGCATCAGCGGGAGGGTCTCGGACAGGTGCCGGATCATTTCGAACGACGCCGAGCCCGAGCCGATCACGACGCCGGCCTGGAACACCACGGCGTCCACCGGGCTGGCCAGGAAGACGTTCCCCACGGCTTCGCGGGACCGCATGTGGGTGGACAGCCTGGCCCCGGCCGGGTGCAGGCCGCCGAGGTACACGATCCGGTCCACGCCGGCCGCGGCAGCCGCCCCGGCGACGGTCCCGGCCATGGCCTTTTCCTTCGCCTCGAACCCGGCGCCGGCGGCCATGGAATGCACCAGGTAGTACAGGACGTCGACGCCGGCCAGCGCCTCGCGCAGGGCCGCGCCGTCGTCCAGGCTGCTCTGGATGACCTCGACGTCCTCCAGCCACGGCACGCCCGCGATCTTGGCCGGCGTCCGGACCAGAACCTTGACGCGGTGCCCGGCCTCGAGCAGGCGGGGGACCAGGCGGCCGCCGATGTAGCCGGTGGCGCCGGTGACCAGCACCGTCTTTGGATTCGCTGCTATGGGGACGCCGTTCATGGAAGGCTCCTGTCGTTGCGCCTACAAGGCATTCGGAGTGCGGGCCGCCGCGGACGGCTCCCGGCCGGACCGCAATCCGGCCGGCAGCCGTGCCGGCGGTCCTGCCAGCCTAGCCGCGATGGCCGGGAGTGTCTGCCGGCCGCCGGCCGCCGAAGCCGGGTCCGGGCTGCCACGGCTGCGGGGTAGGCTTGGAAGACCCGGGATTCCGACGAATTCCGGCTATTTGTGTTGCCTGCACGTCCGTGATCACCTCAGGAGCAACAGCCATGAGCCTCAACGGCCCGTCCCTCACCGGTCTGCGCCGCGTCCTCGCCGAGGACCGCAACTACACCCGCGTCCGGGCCGAGGCCTCCCGCGGCTTCGCCGGCCGCAGCGAGGACTACCAGATCAGCGCGCCGGCCGGCCTGCGGGCCACGCTGCTCGCGGAAGTGGCCGACGGCCTGGCGGCGCCGGCCGATGACAATGCGGCCGGCGCAGGCTCCGGCCCGGCCCCGGTGGTCCTGGCCGTCACGGCCACTGGCCGGGAAGCCGAGGACCTGGCCGAGGCGCTACGCGCCTACCTGCCGGCCGCCGCCGTCGCCGAGTTCCCCAGCTGGGAAACGCTCCCGCACGAACGGCTCTCCCCACGATCGGACACGGTGGGCCGCCGGCTGTCCGTGCTCCGCCGCCTGGCTCACCCCGACGCCGCCGGCGCCCTGCGCGTCGTCGTGGCCCCGGTCCGCGCCGTGGTCCAGCCGATCGTGGCGGGCCTGGGCGACCTCGTTCCGGTGACGTTGAAGGTCGGCCAGGACGTGCCCTTCAGCGACGTCGTGAAGAACCTCGCGGCCGCCGCCTACGCCCGGGTGGACATGGTCACGCGGCGCGGCGAATTCGCGGTCCGCGGCGGCATGCTGGACGTCTTCCCGCCCACCGAGGACCACCCGATCAGGGTTGAGTTCTTCGGCGACGAGGTCGAGCAGATGCGCTGGTTCGCCGTCGCCGACCAGCGCTCCCTCACCGCACCCGGCATCCACCATCCCACCGAGCTCCACGCCCCGCCCTGCCGCGAAATCCTCATCACGCCGTCCGTCATGTCCCGCGCGGCAACGCTGAAGGCCCAGATGTCCGCCGCAGCCGACATGCTGGAGAAGATCGCCGGCGGCATCGCTGTCGAGGGCATGGAATCGCTGGCACCGGTGCTCGTCGACGCCATGGTCCCGTTCCTGGACCAGCTCCCGTCCGGGTCCGTCGCGGTCGTGATCGAGCCCGAAAAGGTCCGCACCCGGGCCCACGACCTCGCCGCCACGAACGAGGAATTCCTCGAGGCGGCCTGGTCCACAGCCTCCGACGGCGGGACGGCGCCCCTCGACTTGAGCTCGGCCGCTTCCGAGGCCCTGCACTCGGCCAGCTTCCGGTCCCTGGCCGAAACCCGCACCACGGCCCTGGCTCACGGGGTCTCCTGGTGGTCCATCACCTCGCTGGCCTCGGACGAGGACCTGCTGCCCGACGTCGACGTGCTGAACCTGCACGCCCGCGAACCGCGCGGCTACCAGGGCGACGTGGCCGAAATGATGGACTTCATCGGCTCCCGGGTCCGGGACCAGTGGCGGATCGTGGTGGTCACTGAGGGCCCCGGGCCGGCCCAGCGGCTGGCCGAGCTGTTCCACGACAACGACATCCCGTGCGCCCGGGTGGACACGCTCGACGCCGAGCCGCAGGCCGGCCTGATCGAGGTGACCACGGCCGCCGTCGGACGCGGTTTTGTCCTGGACGGGCTCAAGCTGGCGCTGCTGACCGAGGCGGACCTGCTGGGTCGGACGTCCGCCGGGTCCACGAAGGACATGCGCCGGATGCCCTCAAAACGGCGGAACGCCGTGGACCCGCTGCAGCTTGTGGCCGGGGATTTCGTGGTCCACGAACAGCACGGGATCGGCCGGTTCGTGGAGCTGATCCAGCGCAAGGTCTCCGGCGGCGGAGACGGCGTGCGCGAATACCTGGTCCTGGAATACGCCCCGTCCAAACGCGGCGCCCCCGGCGACCGGCTCTTCGTTCCCACCGACCAGCTGGACCAGGTCACCCGCTACGTCGGCGGGGACGCCCCGGCGCTGAGCAAGATGGGCGGCGCGGACTGGGCGAGCACCAAGTCCAAGGCCCGCAAGGCCGTCAAGGAGATCGCCGGCGAACTGATCCGGCTTTACTCGGCCCGTATGGCCTCCCGAGGCCATGCGTTCGCGCCGGACACGCCGTGGCAGCGCGAACTGGAGGAAGCCTTCCCCTACGTGGAGACCCCGGACCAGCTGACAACCATCAACGAGGTCAAGGCCGACATGGAGCGCGAGATCCCGATGGACCGGCTGATCTCCGGCGACGTCGGCTACGGCAAGACCGAGATCGCCGTCCGCGCCGCATTCAAGGCCGTCCAGGACGGCAAGCAGGTGGCGGTGCTGGTGCCCACCACGCTGCTGGCCCAACAGCACTACGAGACCTTCACCGAACGGTTCTCCGGCTTCCCGCTCCGGGTCAAGCCGCTCTCGCGCTTCCAGGGCGCCAAGGAAGCCAAGGAAACCGCCGACGGGGTCAAATCCGGCGCGGTGGATGTGGTGATCGGCACGCACCGGCTGCTGTCCAAGGACTTCGCGTTCAAGGACCTGGGCCTGGTGATCGTGGATGAGGAACAGCGTTTCGGTGTCGAGCACAAAGAGGCGCTGAAGAAAATGCGGACCAACGTGGACGTCCTGGCCATGAGCGCCACCCCGATTCCCCGGACCCTGGAGATGTCCCTAACCGGCATCCGCGAAACGTCCACCCTGGCCACCCCGCCGGAGGAACGCCACCCGGTTCTGACGTACGTGGGCCCGTACACGGACAAGCAGACTTCCGCCGCCATCCGCCGCGAGCTCATGCGCGAAGGTCAGGTGTTCTTCGTCCACAACCGGGTCTCCACCATCGACAGCACCGCGGCGAAGATCCGCGAACTGGTTCCCGAGGCCCGGGTGGAAGTGGCGCACGGCAAAATGTCCGAGAGCCGGCTCGAACAGATCATCGTGGACTTCTGGGAAAAGCGCTTCGACGTCCTGGTATGCACCACCATCATCGAGACCGGGCTGGACATCTCCAACGCCAACACCCTGATCGTGGACGGGGCGGACAAATACGGGCTCTCCCAGCTGCACCAGCTGCGCGGGCGTGTGGGCCGCGGCCGGGAACGGGCCTACGCCTACTTCCTGTACCCCTCGGAGAAACCCCTGGGCGAGGTGGCGCTGGAACGGCTCAAGGCCGTCGCAACGCACAACGAACTCGGCGCCGGCATGCAGCTGGCCATGAAGGACCTAGAAATCCGCGGCGCGGGCAACCTGCTCGGCGGCGAGCAGTCCGGCCACATCCAGGGCGTCGGGTTCGACCTCTACATCCGGCTGGTGGGCGAGGCCGTGTCCGAGTACCGGGGCGAGGCCGAAGAGAAGGCCGCCGAGATGAAGATCGAACTGCCCGTCAACGCCCACCTGCCGCACGACTACGTGCCCGGCGAGCGGCTGCGCCTGGAAGCCTACCGGAAGCTGGCGTCCGCGGTGACAAACGAGGCGATCGACGAGGTCCTCGCCGAGCTCGTGGACCGCTACGGGGAGCTGCCGCTGCCGGCGAAGAACCTGATCGACGTCGCCCGCTTCCGGGTGGGCGCCCGCGAAGCCGGGCTGTCCGACGTCGCGCTGCAGGGCAACTTCATCAAGTTCTCCCCGGCGCAGCTGCCGGAGTCCAAGCTCATGCGGCTCACCAGGATGTACCCGGGCGCGCAGGCGAAGCCTGCCCTGGACGCCGTGCTCATCCCGAAGCCCAAGACCGCCAGGATCGGCGGCAGGGACCTTCAGGACGCCGAAATCCTCGAGTGGGCCAACGGCGTGATCCGCAACATCTTCTCCGACTCGCCTGCAGCGGCGACACCGGCGGTGAAATAGGCCGTGATGGGAGGACATCACGCCGCGTCCGGGGCCGCGGCGTGGGTGGCCATTGCCTCGACCGGGCCGTATGCCCTGGGCTGGTACCCGCTGGACCCCACCGGAATCGTGATCGGCGCCATGGCGACGGCGGGGACCGCGCTGGTCTGCGACTGGGACCACCGCACCAGCACAGTGGCGCATGCACTGCCGCCGCTGTCCAACCTGGTGGCCCGCGGCATTGAGAATGTCAGCGGGGGCCACCGGCAGGGCACTCACTCGGTGCTGGGTGCGGCGTTCTTCGTGCTGCTCGCCACGATCGCCGGGCAGCTGCAGCTGCAGACCCCGTGGGGGCTGCTGTCGGTGGGGGCCGGGCTGCTGTGCATGTTCATGATCAACATTGCCGCGAAAGCCCTCAAACTCTTCCGCAAGTCCGGCTGGATCAGCAACTGGGTCTTCGCGCTGGTCATGGCCGGGCTGGTGACGTGGTTTGCGCCGCACCAGTGGACCTGGCTGCCGGTCTCGATGCTCACCGGGGTGCTGGTCCACATCGTGGGCGACATGATCACCACCGGGGGAGTGCCGCTGCTGTGGCCGATCGTGATCAAGCCGCCGAAAGTCCTGCGGAAACTGCCGCTGCTGAAAAACATCTGGAAAGCCAACGGGGCGTTCTCCATCCCGCTGCTGGGCCGGGCCGGCTCGCGGCGGGAGTGGCTGGTCCTCATCCCGGTCAGCGGCTACGCGATGGTGGGGATGTTCGGCGCGGGCCTGGCCGTGGCCCAAGCGCATTTCCCGGCCGCCCTGGCGCTCGGCAACGGCCTGATCAGGAGCCTGTTCACGCTGGTGCCCGGCTAGGCTGCATGGGCGCCCGGCGCCGTTACTTTCCGGTTGTGCGGCGGTACCCTAGGCCGCATGGAGGTGCATCCTGAGCCACAGGGTCACCCAGGGTGCCACTTCTCCTGACATCAAGGATGCACGTCTGGACCGGTAGGGAACCTGGGAGTAGCAATGAAACCGATGACAGTGGTGTGGACGGCGGCTGCGACCGCCGCGACGGCGGCGGCCGGCGCAGTGGCGACGGATCCGAATGCCGGGTGGTATCGGCGGCTGCGCAAACCTGACTGGCAGCCGCCCGCCATCGCGTTTCCTGTGGTCTGGACAGCCCTTTACGCGGACATCGCCGTGAGTTCCGCCGTCGCGCTGGACACCAGCGATGCACCGGACACCCCCGCCCGCACAACCCGACGGCGGGAAATAGCCGCCTACCGGGGTGCTCTGGCGGCAAACCTCATCCTCAATGCGTCTTGGAGTTGGCTCTTCTGGCGCGGCCGCCGGCCGTGGCTGGCGGCGGCAGAGTGCGCCGTGCTGACAGCGAGCAGCGCCGACCTGGTGCGCCGGACGTACAAGCTGAACCGCAGCGCCGGCACGGCCCTTGCCCCCTACGCCGTGTGGTGCGGATTCGCCACCGCTTTGTCAGCGGCAATCGCGAAGCTCAACCCCCGGACGGCCGCCCGCTAGGTCCGGCGCCGCCGGACGTCCCTTAACTGACTGAAGCCCCGGATGGTCCGGAGCTTCAGTCAGTTAAGGAACGCTTAGTTTTCGCCGGCCGAATCCGAACGGCCCAGCACGGTCTGCGGGATCCAGAAGGCGAGGGCGAAGAGGACGAGGCAGACAGCCATCGGCCAGGGGTTGTCCAGCGTGAGGAAGGACAGCGAGTAGATCGCGCCCAGGAACAGGACGATCATCGGCACGAACAGGGCGATGCTGGAGCCGAGGCTGTTCTCGACTTGCCGGGTCTTGGTGTTGTTGCTGGACATTCGTTCCTCCTCGGCCCCGGGGGGCTCAAAACTGTGGGCGCTGCCGGCGCGGGTCAGTACGCGGACGAACCCTGTTCACCCGTGACAATCGCGATGCCGGAGCTGGCGCCAATACGTGTTGCACCTGCAGCAATCATAGCCTGTGCGTCAGCCAGGGAACGCACACCGCCGGAGGCCTTGACACCCAGGTCCGGGCCCACGGTGCGGCGCATCAGGGCGATGTCCGCGGCGGTGGCCCCGCCGCCGTTGAAACCGGTGGAGGTCTTCACGAAATCCGCCCCGGCCTCCACGGCAGCCTCGCAGGCGAGGACCTTCTGCTCATCGCTCAGCAGCGCCGTTTCGATGATGACTTTCAGGATGGCGCCGCCTTCATGGACGGGCTCCGCGACGGCTGCGATGTCATCGATCAAGGTGCCCTTGTCGTTGGCGCGGGCCGCGGCGATGTTGATGACCATGTCGACCTCTTCGGCGCCGTCCAGGACGGCGCCGCGGGCCTCGAACGCCTTGACATCGCTCGGGGTTGCGCCCAGCGGGAAGCCGACCACGGAGCAGGTCAGCACGCCGGAGCCTTTGAGGGCGGTCTTGACGGTCTTGACCCAGACCGGGTTCACGCAGACGGACTTGAAGTGGTACTCGGCCGCCTCGGCGCAGACCTTGAGGATTTCGGCTTCGCTGGCCTCCGGCTTGAGCAGCGTGTGGTCGATGTAGGAGGCAATGCCGGCTGCGGTCCCGGCAGCGGCACCTTCAGTGGCGGCTTCGTGGCTCATGGTGGTCCCTTTCCTGGCGGGCCGGGACGCGGCGGTCCTTGCCCGGGCCTTGCGGGCCTGTGGGCCCTGTCGGCGCCGCACGGTTCGCGGCTTATCAGGTGACCATCTTGCCACAGGAAAGGGCCCGGCGGACGCTGCCGCCGGGCCCGTCCGCGCTAATCAGGCGGCCTCGGCCAGGGGAGTGCCGAGGGTGGCCTGCAGCAGCTGCGAGGCGCACACCGACGCCGCGGAACCGGAGGCCACCAGCAGTCCCAGCCGGACGCCGTCGTACGCTGCCGCGTCCCCGATCGCCCAGATGCCCGGCACCGAGGTGCGGAAGTCCTGGCCGATGACGATGCCGCCGCCGGGCGCCGTGGCGAGCCCGGCCGTGGCGGCGAGTTCGTCACGGGCGATCCGGTCCTCGGCAAGGATCACGAGGTCACCGGTCATGCTGGAGCCGTCCTCGAAGACAATGCCGGAGGCCGGCAGGACCGACCCGGCGAGGGTGGGAACAACCGCGGCGGGCCGCACGGTGGTGCGGACCGGGCGGACGCCGCGGGCCCGGAGGACGGCCTCGGCCTGCCCGGCGGCGGAACCGGTGCCGACCAGGATGCCCAGGGGGCGCCGGCCCAGGACCCGGGTGACGTCTTTGACGGCCTCACCCAGCCGGGCGGCGTCGTCGATCGTGGAGTAGCTCAGGCACCGTCCGGCGCCTTCCACCGGGGTCTCGGCCGGGGCGGAGCCGGTGGCGATGACGAGCTCGTCGTAGCTGAATTCCATGCCGTCGGCGGTGGTCACGCGGCGGTTCCCGGCGTCGATGTAGCTGGCCGGCTGGCCGAAACGGACGGACACCTGGGGCAGGACAGCGAGCTCCAGCAGTTCCTCAGGCGCATCGTCACGGTTGCTGAGTACCGTGATCGTGCCGGCGAACGGGGTCCGGGTGAGCTGGCGGACCAGGGCCTGGGCGGCCGGGCCGGCGCCGGCGATGACGATCCTGGGCCGCGCGGCCGGAGCGTGTGCGGTGGTGGTCGCGGCGGCCGCCGGGGAGGAGGTGAAGGAGGTGGGGGACAATGCCGGTGCGGACATGTGCAGGCCCTTTCGCTGGGTGGCCGTGATGTGGCCGGTGTGCTTGATGAACCCCAGCGTAGGCGCCCGATTTTTCCGGGGTGTTTCCCGGGTGTTGCCGCCCCTGGCCTGCCTGTTCGCCAGTATTTACCGGCCGGTAATGCCGTGCGTCACACCTTCGCGGCGGGCGGGAACGGCGGGCGTGAACAAAGCAACGCGGGGTCACTTAGCGTCCATAAATCACGGTGGGATGGGCGCTAGGTGACCCCGCGTTGCGTTAGACCCGGATCCGGTAGCCGCGCTTGACCACGGTTTCGACCAGCCGGGTGTCCGGCAGCGCGGAACGGAGCCGGCTGACGGTCATGTCCAGGGCATGCACGGAGCCGCGCAGTTCCAGCAGCTCGGACAGCGCCTCGCGGGAGAGCACCGCCCCGCCGGCGCCGATCAGTGCGCGCAGCAGCAACAGCGGCGCCGGTGCCATCTCGACGGGTTCGCCGTTGATCCGCAGCGACCGGCCGCGCAGTTCGACGCTGCCGGAGATGGTGTCCAGCCGGCGCACGTGGTTCAGGGCCAGATGCTCGCAGACCAGCCGGATCAGCGCGCCCATCCGGAACCGTTCCGGGATCAGCGGGTGCAGTCCGGCGTCCAGCAGCGGCTGCGCGGTGATGGGCCCGACGACGGCGGTTGCCACGGTGGTCTTCAGGCTCTCCACGAGCTGCTTGTAGACGCCCATCTCGTGGGCCGTGCTCCACATCGCGTCCACGGCGGGGGCGCTGGTGAAGGTCAGGACGTCCAGGTTGCCGCTGCAGGCGGCCTCGATGAGCTTGGGCAGCCGGTCGGCGCCGTCCGGTTTGACCCAGCGGTATGGGGTGACCGTGAGGACCGTGGCGCCGGACATGCGCAGGCGCTCCAGCTGCCGGACATCGGTGTAGCCGTGCAGCTGCACGGCGACCGTCTTGCCGCGCACGCCCTCGGCAAGGAGCATGTCCACCAGGGTGGAGGTGGTTTCGTCGCTGCTGATCCCGACGTCGGCGAGCCCGGCCGCACGCACGGCGCCGCGTGCTTTGGGGCCGCGGACGAACATGCGCGTCGCGGAGAGGGTCTCCAGCAGCTGCTCGCCGATGCCGAACGTGTCCGCCGCCTCGCACCAGCGGCGCATGCCGTACGCGGTGGTGGCGATGCAGAGGTCCGGCTTGGCGGCGATGATGGCGCGCGTGTCATCGATCAGGCTCTGGTCCTCTCGGACCGGGGCGATCTTCAGCGCCGGGGCGTGAAGCACCTCCGCACCGCGGCGCTCCAGGGCCTCGATGAGGTCCTGGGAGCGGCGGTGCGAGGTGACGCCGATCCGGAAGCCGTCCAGGGGCAGGTCCTTCTCGGCCCCGTCGTCGGCGGGCTCCGGCGCGCCTGAAGTTACGGGGGTGCCGGGCTCCGGGAAGGCGGCGGCGATGGCATTGAGTGCGCTCATGAGAATCCCTATGCTTCCAGCAGTGATGCGGCCAGCCGGTCGAGTTCGGCCGTGGCCTCGGCGCAGCCCCGGTTGGCTTCGGCTATCCGGACGACTTCGCCGATCACCAGGACCGCCGGGTTGCTGCAGCCGGCTGCTGCGGAGGTGATGGTGCCCAGCTCGGCGATTGTGGTGCGCTGGCCGGGGCGGTAGCCGCGCTCCACCACGGCCATCGGCATGTCGGTGCGCATCCCGGCCCGGCGGAGCCCGGCGGCCAGGTGGTGCAGGGTGCCGATGCCCATCAGGACAACAATGGTACCGCCGAGCCCGGCCAGGTGCTTCAGTTCGTTCTCGCTCAGCGGCGCATGGCCGGACACCACGGTGAACATGTGGCTGACCTCGCGGTGGGTGACGGGGATCCCGGCGGCGGCCGGCACCGAGATGGCGCTCGTCACTCCGGACACCACGCGCACCGGGACCCCGGCGGCGACGCAGGACGCGACTTCCTCGCCGCCGCGGCCGAAGACGTACGGGTCACCGCCCTTGAGCCGGACCACGTTGTTGCCCGCCAGCGCGCTTTCCACCATGAGCTTTTCGATGTCGGCCTGGCTGACCTTGTGGTGGCCCGGCTTCTTGCCCACGTCCACCAGCTCCGCCGACGTCAGGGACGGCAGCTCCTGGTAGGGGGCCAGCCGGTCGTAGAAGACGACGTCGGCGTCCCGCAGTGCGTTGACGGCGGCCACGGTCAGCAGCTCCGTGGTGCCGGGGCCGCCGCCCACCAGGGTGACGTGACCGGCCGGTCCCGCGGCGGGCTCCGCCGAGACCGGGATGCCGGCCGCGCGGCAGCGTTCCAGCAGAGCGTCCCACCCGGGCTGGCCGTCGTCGACGGCGGCGACCAGGAACGGCCGCTCCGGCAGGTCCCCGTCGAGTCCGGCGCCCTGCGGAGTGCTGAGGCGGTACACGACCGCGCCGGCGGCCTCGTAGCGGCGCACGGCCTGGCGGGCGGCGGTTTCGGAACCGGTGACGAGGACATCCCGGCCGGTGAGATCGATGCTGAGCTGCATGGTTAGACACCACTTTCGATGGCTTCGCCGGTGGAGAGTCCGGCGGCCCGGACAGGGATGGTCGTGGCGATCAGCGTGGCGCCCTTTTCCTCGGCCGTGGCCGGGCGCATCTGGCCGCGCTCGTCCGGGACGAAGGTGATGGAGTCGTCCTTCTGGTCCGGGGCGTTGACGAAGGAGCGGAACCGGCGCAGGCGCTCGGGGTCCTTGAGGGTGTCGGCCCACTCGTCGATGTAGGTGTCGACATGCTTGGCCATGGCGGCCTCGAGTTCCTCGGCGATGCCCAGGGTGTCCTTGACGACGACGTCCTCGACGTGCTTGATGCCGCCGTCGAGCTCCTCCTGCCAGCGTGCGGTGCGCTGGAGGCGGTCGGCGGTGCGGATGTAGTACATGAAGTAGCGGTCGATGTACTTGATCAGCGTCTCGTCGTCGAGGTCCTTGGCGAGCAGTTGGGCGTGGGCCGGGGTGGCGCCGCCGTTACCGCCGACGTACAGGTTCCAGCCGTCCGCGGTGGCGATCACGCCGACGTCCTTGCCGCGGGCCTCGGCGCATTCGCGGGCGCAGCCGGAGACGCCCATCTTGAGTTTGTGCGGGCTGCGGAGGCCGCGGTAGCGCAGTTCGAGCGCGATGGCCATGGCGACCGAGTCCTGGACGCCGAAGCGGCACCAGGTGGAGCCGACACAGGACTTCACGGTGCGCAGGCTCTTGCCGTAGGCCTGGCCGGATTCGAAGCCGGCGTCCACCAGTTCCTTCCAGATTTCCGGGAGCTGCTCCAGCCGGGCGCCGAACATGTCGATGCGCTGGCCGCCGGTGATCTTGGTGTAGAGGCCGTATTTCTCGGCCACGGCGGCGATCACGCCGAGCTTCTTCGGGGTGATCTCGCCGCCGGCGATGCGGGGGACCACCGAATAGGTACCGTCCTTCTGCATGTTGGCCAGGGCGCGGTCGTTGGTGTCCTGCAGCGTGCCGCGGCCGGCGTCGAGGACGTAGGCGCTGTTCTGGCTGGCGAGGATGTTGGCGATGGTCGGCTTGCAGATGTCGCAACCCGCGCCGGTGCCGTACTTGGCCATGATCTCTTCGAACGAGGTCAGTTCCAGGACCCGGATCGCGTCGAAGAGTTCCTGCCGGGACAGTTCGATGTGTTCGCAGAGGGCCTTGGAGACCTCGACGCCGGACTTGGTCAGCTCGGTTTCCAGCAGCTTCTTGAGCATCGGCACGCACGAGCCGCACTGGGTGCCGGCGCGGGTGCAGCCCTTGAGCTCGCCGAGTTCCTGGACGGGGGCGTTGCGCTCGCAGGCGCCGCAGCCGTTGATGGCGTCGCGGATGGTCCCGGCCGTCACGTTGTTGCAGGAGCACAGGGTGGCGTCGTCCGGGAGTTCCGTTTCCGGGGCGTCCCCGCCGCCGGCGGCGGTGAGGTAGGCGCCCGGTTCGGCGGCGAGCTCGCGGCCCAGCATGGGGCGCAGGGACGTGTAGGGGGCGGCGTCGCCGACGAAGATGCCGCCGAGGAGGGTCTTCGCGTCGTCGGTGGTGACGATCTTCTGGTAGACGCCGCGGGCGGGGTCGGCGTAGACGATTTCCAGGGAGTGCTCGGTCCGGGCGAACGCGTCGCCGAAGCTGGCCACGTCCACGCCGGAAAGCTTGAGTTTGGTGGCGGTGTCGAACCCGGGGAACGTCGCCTCGCCGCCGTGCAGCCGGTCGGCGACGATTTCGGCCATGGTGTTGGCCGGGGCCACGAGGCCCAGGCACATGCCGCCGAAGTTCGCGACCTCGCCGATCGCCCAGATGCCGGGGATCTCCGTTTCGCAGCTGTCGGAAATGACGACGCCGCCGCGCGGGCCCAGCTCAAAGAGCTGCTTGGCGCCCTCAGGGGCCCGGAAGAGCTCGTCGCGGGGTTTGACGCCGATGGCGACGATCACGATGTCGGCGTCGATGATCCGGCCGTCGGCCATGAGGACGCCGGTGACCTGGCCGTCGTCGTCGGAAAGGACCTCGGAGGGGAACACGCCGCCGTGGACGGTGAAGCCCTTTGCCTCGATCAGGCGGCCGAGGGCCTGGCCGGCGCCCTCGTCCAGCTGGGTGTTCATGAGCCACGGCGAACCGTTGATGACCACGGGAACAGCGCCGAGCTGCTCGGTGCCTGCGGCGGATTCCAGGCCCAGGAGGCCGCCGCCGATCGTTACGGCGATGACCTTGCGGCCCAGCTTCCTGGTGAGGTCCGCGATGGCCTTATTAATGGACCGGACGTCCTCAAGGGTGCGGTAGACATGGGTGAGTTCGGCGCCGGGGATGGGCAGCCGGGCCGCGTCGGAGCCCGTGGCGACGACGAGCTCGTCGAAGGGGTAGACGGTTCCTGCGGCGGTGGTGACGGTCTTGCCGGCGGCATCGATGCTGGTGACGCGCTCGCCGGTCTTGAGCTCCAGGGCGCCGTGGTCCCACATGGACGCCTCGCCCAGGGTGAGGTCGACGTCGGCGTCGGTGAGCGCCTTGCTCAGCGCGACGCGGTCGTAGGGGAGGTGGGCTTCCTCGGTGAGGACGGTGACGTGCCAGCCGTCGAGGCCGCGGGCGTGCATGGCATCGGCGAAACGATGGGCTGCAGGGCCGCCGCCGGCGACGACGACGCGTCGCGGGGTGGCGGCGCTGGCTGCGCCAAGGTTCTGGTGGCTTGAAGTCTGTCCGGTCACGGTGGGCCTTTCGCATGGGCCGCAGACGGTGCTCTGCAGCTTGTCCATCCAGACTAGGGAGAGGGAATTTCGCTTCAGTTTCCCGTTTGTTTCGTGATCTTAACTTCTGCATCACGAATGCATTTCCGGCCGCGTGAGCTCTCTTTTACGTCCCCGACACATTGACTGCACCCGCTTGTTACACCCCGGCCCTAGCTTGGAGATGTGGCCGCACAGGCGGTCCTGCCCGGAATGAACGGGCATGTTGAGAGGGGCCGAAATGACCGCAGTACTTGAAGTTGAGGAACGCGCGTTCCAGGAAGATGGCGACACCGCTGCCGGCTGGCACGGCGTGTGCGCCGTGGCGGACCTGGAACCCGGCTGGGGCGAGGCCGCACTGATTTCCGGCCGCCAGGTCGCCCTGTTCCGCACCGTGGCCGGTGAGGTTTTCGCCGTCGCCCAGGAAGATCCGGCCACCGGCGCCCACGTCATGGCGCGGGGCATCACAGGATCCCGCGGTGCGCGCCCCACCATCGCCTCGCCGCTGCACAAGGAGGTCTATGACCTCGCCACGGGCGAATGCCTCACCGCCCCCGACCTCCGGATCGCCACATTCGCCACCAGGGTCGTGGACGGCCGCATCGAGGTGCGGCTCTAAGGCGCCCCACCCGCGAGACGCCTCCGCTAGAGGCCCAGGGCTTCGCGGACGTCGGCGAGCACGCTGTCCAGCGCGGCGCGGGCCTCGGCCCGGGCCGCCGGCAGTTCGGCCGCCGAGCCGGCGCTGCGGATGACTTCGAGGTAGCACTTGAGTTTCGGTTCCGTGCCGCTGGGCCGGATGATGACGCGGGTGAGATCCTTCGTCAGGTACAGCAGGCCCTCGGTAGGCGGCAGCTGCTCGCTGCCCGCGGCCAGGTCCGTGACGGTCTCGACGCCGGAGCCGCCGAAGGACTCGGGCGGGCTCACCCGCAGCCGGTTCATCATGGCATCCAGCAGGCCGAGATCGGCCACCCGGATGCTGAGCTGGTCGCTCGTGTGCAGTCCGTGCACCAGGTAGAGCTCGTCCAGGGTGTCAAAGATCGTCTTGCCCTCGGCCTTGGCCGCGGCGGCGAGTTCGGCGATCAGGACCGCGGCCGAAATGCCGTCCTTGTCGCGCACCAGGGACGGGGCAACGCAGTAGCCCAGCGCCTCCTCGTAGCCGTAGACCAGCCCCGGAACACGGGCGATCCACTTGAACCCGGTCAACGTTTCCTCATGGGCGTAGCCTGCCGCGGCGGCAATCCTCGCCAGCAGCCGCGAGGACACGATCGAATTGGCGAACACTCCCGCCGGCGGCTCGCCGGCGGCGGCCAGCCGCGCCACGACATGGGCGCCCAGCAGGGCGCCGACCTCATCGCCGCGCAGCATGCGCCACGCGCCGGTGGCAGGGTCCTTCGCCGCCACCGCTGCCCGGTCGGCGTCGGGGTCGTTGGCGATCACGAGGTCCGCGTCCTCGCGTGCCGCCGTCTCGAGGGCAAGGTCCAGGGCGCCGGGCTCTTCCGGGTTGGGGAAATTCACGGTGGGGAAGTCCGGGTCCGGCTGTGCCTGTTCGGCGACCAGCATGACGTCGGTGAACCCGGCGGCGTTCAGCACGGCCGCCGCCGTGTCCCCGCCCACGCCGTGCATGGGCGTCAGGACGATCTTCAGCCCGCGGGCCGGGAAGCGCCCGGGCGCCGCGAGGGCGGCGACGGCGGCCTCGTAGTCGGCGGCGATGGAGGGATCCAGCACGGTCCAGCCGTCCGTGGCCAGGGCCACGGTGTCCAGGGCGCCGACGGCGTCGATCTCCGCCGCGATCAGGGCGTCGTAGGGCGCCACGATCTGGGCGCCGCGGCCGCTTTCCTCGACGGCATGCCGGCCCAGGTACACCTTGTAGCCGTTGTCCTGCGGCGGGTTGTGGCTGGCGGTGACCATCACGCCGCCGTCGCAGTCCAGGGCGCGCACCGCGTAGGCGAGCAGCGGCGTGGGCAGGGCGGCCGGCATCAGGAACGTCTCGACGCCGGCGGCGGTGAGGATCGCGGCGGTTTCCGCGGCGAAAATGTCGGAGTTGTGGCGGGCATCGAAGCCGACGACGGCGCGCGGCCGGGTGCCGGGGGAGGCCTGCCCGACGGCGCCGGTGAGGAAGGCGGTAAAACCGGCTGCGGCGCGGCGCACCACCACGCGGTTCATGCGGTTCGGGCCCGGGCCGAGGGCCGCACGCAGCCCGGCGGTGCCGAACTGCAGGGTGCCGCTGAAGCTGTCGGCCAGCTCCTGCCGGGCCGCCGCGACGCCGTCATCGGTGAGGCGGATCAACTCGGACAGGGCGGCGGCAGTGGCAGGGTCCGGGTCCTGGTCTGCCCAGTCGCGGGCGTCGCTCAGGAGTCGGGCGAGGTCGGCATCAGAAGACGTCATAGGAACCAAACTATCGCCAATCGGGCGCGATCCCGCCCCTGACAACCGGGAGCCGGGGTTTCAGTTGCATCACGCCCGCCCACGGCCGGGGCCCTTGACACCTAAATTTCCGGACACGTAGCGTCTGGAATATGAAGATGGGCCGAGGGGTCGAATGGGCCGTGCACAGCTGCGTCAACATGGCCTGGACACCCCCGGGCGAGCCGGTGAACAGCGCCCGGCTCGCGGAGTACTACCGGCTTCCCGCCGCCTATTTGAACAAGCAGTTCCAGTCTTTGGTCCGGGCCGGGGTCCTGGACTCCGTCTCGGGTCCCCGCGGCGGCTTCCTGTTGGCGCGCAGGCCGGAGAACATCTCCGTGCTGGACATCGTCCTGGCCCTGGAGGGGGCCGAGCCGGCCTTCCGGTGTGAGGCGATCCTGGGGAATGTCCCGGAGCCGGCCCGGGAGGGGGACTTCACCCGGTCATGCCTTATTTCGCAGACGATGCGCCAGGCGGAGCTCGCGTGGCGGCAGGCGCTGGCGCGGCAGAGCATCGCCGGGATCGCCGACTCCATGGAGCGGCGGTTCCCGGCGGACAAGGCGAAGGTCTTGGACTACCTGGCGGCGGAGTAGCCGCGGAAGCAGTCCAGGACCCGGTATCAGCCCAGGTCCCGGGATCAATCCAGGACGACCACGGGCCGTGGTCAGAGTTTGGCGATGATCTCCGCGAGGAGCTTGGAAATGCGCGGCCCGGCGGCCTCGCCGGCCTCCAGGACTTCCTCGTGGCTCAGCGGCACGGGGCTGATCCCGGCCGCGAGGTTGGTCACGAGCGAGACCCCGAAGACCTCCATGCCGGCGTGCCGGCCGGCAATGGCCTCAAGCGCGGTGGACATGCCCACCAGTGACGCGCCGATCCGCTTGGCGTACTGCACTTCGGCGGGTGTCTCGTAGTGCGGGCCGGTGAACTGGGCGTACACGCCTTCCTGGAGTGAGGGGTCCACCTCGCGGGCCAGGCCGCGGATGCGGGCGGAGTACAGGTCCGTCAGGTCCACGAACGTGGCGCCCTCCAGGGGCGACGTGGCGGTGAGGTTGATGTGGTCGCTGATCAGCACCGGGGTGCCCGGGGCCCAGTCCTCGTTGAGGCCGCCGCAGCCGTTGGTCAGCACCAGCGTCTTGCAGCCGGCGGCCGCGGCGGTGCGGACACCGTGCACGACGGCCCGGACGCCCTTGCCCTCGTAGTAGTGCGTGCGGGCACCCAGGACCAGGGCTCGCTTGCCTTCTTTGGTCAGGACGGAGCGGATGGTGCCCACGTGCCCCACTACAGACGGTGCGGAGAAGCCGGGGATTTCGGCGGCCGACAGGGTGGCGGTGGTCTCGCCGATCAGCTCGGCGGCGTCGCCCCAGCCCGAGCCGAGGACCAGGGCGACGTCGTGGGTGTCGACTCCCGTCTCTTCGGCGATGTAGTCAGCGGCGGCGCGGGCGGCGTCGAAGGGGTCCTTGTTGAGGAATTCTGTTGTGCTCACCGGTACAAGCTACCGTGCGCCCCGCCTGCTGCCCAGCACCGCGCCGCGGCCCCGATTCTTGGTGGCTCCGGTTCGGATGGTGGACAATGGTGGATTGTGACTACGCATCCTGACTTCAGCTCACCCCGCATCGCAATTCTCGGCGGAGGGCCGGGCGGCTACGAAGCCGCCATGGTCGCCGCCTCGCTGGGGGCGCAGGTCACCATCATCGAACGTGCCGGACTCGGCGGATCCGCGGTGCTGACCGACGTCGTGCCGTCCAAGACCCTGATCGCGACGGCGGACCTGATGACCCGCGTGGGTGAGGCGGGGGAGCTGGGGGTCAAGTTCGACGTCGACGGCGGCGACTTTGCCCCTGCGATGCGCGCGGACCTCAAGCACATCAACGACCGCCTGCTGCGCCTGGCGCGGAAGCAGTCGGAGGACATCCAGTCCGGGCTGGAGCACCAGAACGTCCGCATCCTGATTGGCTCAGGCCGGCTGCTGGACAACCACACCATCGAGGTTCTGACCGCCGACGGCACCGAGACCGTGGAGGCCGACACCATCCTGGTCGCGGTCGGAGCCCACCCGCGCGAGCTGCCCACCGCACGTCCGGACGGTGAACGCATCCTGAACTGGGCGCAGATCTACAACATGGACGAGCTCCCCGAAGAGCTGATCGTGGTCGGCTCCGGCGTCACGGGCGCGGAATTCGCCTCGGCCTATAACGGCCTGGGGTCCAAGGTTACCCTGATTTCCAGCCGCGACCGGGTGCTCCCGGGCTCGGATACCGACGCTGCCGAGGTCCTTGAGGGCGTCTTCGAACGTCGCGGCCTGACGGTGCTCTCCCGTGCCCGCGCCGAGACCGTGGAGCGGACGGCCGACGGCGTTGTGGTCACCCTCGGCGACGGCTCGACCGTGACCGGCAGCCACTGCCTGGTCTGCGTCGGCTCCATCCCCAACACTGCCGGGATCGGCCTGGAGGAGGCCGGCGTCGCGCTCACCGAGAGCGGCCACATCAAGGTCGACGGCGTCTCCCGCACCACCGCGCCGAACATCTACGCCGCGGGCGACTGCACCGGAGTCCTCGCCCTGGCCTCCGTGGCCGCGATGCAGGGCCGGATCGCCGTGGCGCACTTCCTGGGCGACGCCGTCATGCCGATCAAGCTGCACCAGGTCGCGTCCAACATCTTCACCTCGCCCGAGATCGCCTCCGTGGGTGTGTCCGAGGCCGAGATCGAGTCCGGTAAGTACCAGGCGGACATCATTAAGCTGTCGCTGCGCAGCAACGCCCGGGCCAAGATGCGCAACCACCGCGACGGCTTCGTCAAGATCTTCGCCCGCAAGGGCTCCGGCACCGTGATCGGCGGCATCGTGGTGGGCCCGAACGCCTCTGAACTCATCTTCGCGGTCTCCATCGCTGTGACCCAGAAGCTGCACGTCGACGACGTCGCCAGCACCTTCACCGTGTACCCGTCGCTGAGCGGCTCCATTTCCGAAGCCGCCCGCCGGCTTCACGTGCACATGTAGGAACGCGGCACGTAGCAGAGAATCAGAAGGAACCGGCCTCTTCAGGAGGCCGGTTCCTTCGCCTTAACCGGGGCGGCCGCGACATCGAGCCGCATTTACAATCTGACATTATTTGCATATATTGTCAGAGTGAGCGATCGTTCAAACGAAATCATCGACGCCGCTTATGTGTGCTTCACCCGCCACGGGACGCGCCGGACGACGATGCACGACCTGGCGGACCAGGCCGGCATTTCCCGGCCGGCGCTGTACCAGTACTTCCGCAGCAAGGATGACGTCTTCCGCTCGCTGGTGGCCCGTCTGCTGGACGGTGCGCTTTCCGCCTCCCAGCGGGCAGCGGAGACTGAGGGGCGGCCCGAGGACCGTCTGGCCGGAATTCTGTTGGCGAAGCTCGATCTCGTGATGCAGATCTGGCGTGACAGCCCGGCGCACGCGGCCGAGCTCCTCAGTGTCGACACCCGGGTCTCAGCCGAGGTGCTCGGGCGTTACGAGGAGTCCATGCACGGCCTGCTCGCCCGGACGCTCCAGGAGGTTTACCCGGCGGCCGACGCCCGGGAAGCGGCCGAGATCCTCCTGGCCTTCACCCGGGGCCTGGAGGCGGGAGTCGCCGACCCCGACGCCCTGCCCGACCGCCTGCGCCGGGGCGTCAGCATTTTCGTCGCCGGCTTCAACACCCTTACTTTCGCAAAGGAACAACCATGACCACCGCTGTACTGATTACCGGCGCGTCTTCCGGTATTGGCCGCGCGAGCGCCGAACGGCTGCTCGCCCGGCCCGGGTTCACCGTCTACGCCACGGCGCGCAATCCGTCGGCGATTGCCGATCTTGAGGCGGCCGGGGCCAGGGTCCTGGCGCTCGACGTCACGGACGCGGCGTCCATGGCCGCCGGCGTGCGGACCGTGGAGGAACAGCACGGCAGCGTCGGCGCCCTCATCAACAACGCCGGCTACGGCGAGTACGGGACCATCGAGGAGGCAGACCTGGACGCGGTCCGGCAGCAGTTCGAGACCAACGTCTTTGGCTTTTCCCGCATGATCCAACTGGTCCTGCCGGGGATGCGGGCGGCCGGCGCCGGCCGGATCATCAACATCGGCTCCATGGGTGGCAGGGTCACCTTCCCCGTCGGCGGCTACTATCACGCCACCAAGTACGCCGTGGAGGCCATCACGGACGCGCTCCGCTTCGAGGCCGCGCCGTTCGGCATCCGGACCTCGTTGATCGCTCCGGGCCTGATCCGCACGGGCTTTGGCGCCACCGCCTCACGGACCCTGGCCGCCTCCGGGGATGCGGCAGGCCCGTATGCGGCCCTGAGGGCCGCCGCGGACGAGCAGATGGCCACTTCCTATGCTTCGCCGGTTCTCGCCGCCGAACCCGACGCCGTCGCGAGCGCGGTCGAGCACGCCGTGACGTCGCGGCGACCCCGGCCCCGATACACCGTCACCCCGGCCGCAAAAGCCATTGTCCAGTCCCGCCGATTCCTGGGGTCAGGCCTCTTCGACGCCTACCTCCGCCTGCAGTTCAGGAGCAGCAAATGAACCCCACCGCCGACTGGCCCGCGGGCTTCGAACCCGCCACGACGCGGGTCTACGCCTACAACCAGATCCACACCCGGCTCACCCCGGAGCAGCTCTGGCCGGTGCTCATCGACGCAACCCGGTGGCCCGCCTGGTACCGCAACGCCAAGGACGTGGTGATCGACGGCGGCACGGCGGAACTGGGTGCCGCCTCCCGGTTCACCTGGACCACGTTCGGCCTCCGGGTCGCCAGCACGGTGCGCGAATTCGAACCCTGCACCCGGCTGGGCTGGGAGGGCGCCGGCCGCGGGTCCACCGGCTACCACCGATGGGACCTGCAGCGCACGGACAACGGCGGCACGCTGATCGTGACCGAGGAAGTCCAGGGCGGAATCTTCGCCACGCTGCTGGGCCCGGTGGTCAAGCGCAGCATCGAAAAGCAGCACCAGCACTGGCTGGAGAAGCTGCTGGAAACCGCGGCAGCGCGGGCGGACGCGGCAGGGACGGGGGCCTGAAAAGGGGCCTAGAACGGGTATGGGGCGATGTCCGGACGCATGGTGAGCCACTGGATTTCGGTGAACGACTCCATGTTGGCGTGATGGCCGCCGATCCGTGAGCCGTTGCCGGAGTTCTTCGTGCCGCCGAAGGGGGAGTTCGCCTCGTCAGAGACGGTCTGTTCGTTGATGTGCACCTTCCCCGAGTCCAGCCGGTCGGCGATCGTCATGGCCAGGCCCACGTCGCCCAGGATGCCGATGGAGAGCCCGTACTCGTTGTCATTGGCCAGCGCCACGGCCTCGTCCACGGTGGAGAACTTCATCACCGGCGCCACCGGGCCGAAGATCTCGTCCTTCCAGGCCGGGCTGTCCGTGCTCAGGTCCACCAGCACGGCGGGCCGGTAGAAGCGTCCGTCGTGGGTTCCCCCCGCGGCCAGCCGGGCACCGGCCTGCACCGCGTCCTGGACAATCCCGTCCACCCGCTGCAGCTGCCGGTCGTCGATGACCGGGCCGAGCGCCACGGTGCCGCTCTTCGGGTCACCCACCGGCAGGTGGGCGGCCTTCTCGGACAGGGCCGCGACGTAGTCGTCGTAGACGTCCTCGTGCACGATGTGCCGCCCGGCCGCCATGCAGATCTGGCCCTGGTGCATGAACGAACCGAACGCCGCGGCCGAGGCCGCCCTGGCGATGTCCACCCCGGGCAGCACGATCAGCGCGTTGTTGCCGCCCAGCTCCAGGTGGGCGCGCTTGAGCAGCCGGCCGGCGGTCTCGCCGATCTTCCGGCCGGCCGCCGTCGACCCCGTGAAGGCAATCACGCGCACCTCCTCGGCTTCGACGACGGCGGTGCCGATCTCCGCGCCGCCGGGCAGCAGTGCGAGCAGCCCCGGCGGCAGGCCTGCCTCCTCGAAGATCCGGATCACGCTCACGCCGCCGCACACCGTGGTCCGCGGGTCCGGCTTGAGCAACACGGCGTTGCCGAGGGCCAGGGCGGGGGCGACTGCGCGGATGGACAGGATCAGCGGGAAGTTGAACGGGGCGATCACGGACACGACGCCGACCGGCCGGCGCCGGGCGAAGGACCACCGGTTCTCGTTGGAAGTGAGCACGTCCCCGGCGGGCAGTGAGGGCAGCGCGGAGGCCTCGTAGCATTCGTTGGCGGCGATGTGCGTTTCCAGCCCGGCCTTGGGCGGGATGCCTCCGGATTCGCGGACGATCCAGTCCTGGATTTCGGCGGCGTGTTCCTCCCAGAGCTGGCCGGCGCGGCGCAGGACGGCGGCCCGTTCCTCCGGATTGCGGGCCGCCCACTCCTTCTGCGCCTTCGCCGCGGCGGTGGCGGCCTCGCGGACGTCATCGACCGAGGCAACGCCGTAGCTGCCCAGCTGCCCGCCGGTGGCCGGTTCGACGACGGGGCTGCTCCCGCCGCCGCCGGTGCGCCAGCCGTTGAGGTAAATCTTGCCCTCCCAGAGGGCGGAGTCGAACAGGGACATTCGGTGTCCTTTCGGCGTTCCGGACGGCGGGCGTCCGGCAGGTGGGATGGTCCGGGGGTCAGTCCCGTCCATCACATGCCGTCCGGACGCCGCCGTCAAGAGCCGAAGCGGGACAGGTGTCCTCCGCCGGGGCACCTACCGCCCGAACTTCCTCCATTGTCCTTCGGAAACCACCTCGACGGAGCCGTCGACGACCTTGATAGCGGTCTGTTCGTCAATGGCGTAGGCGGGGCCGCCGATGTCGGCGGCCCACCGCTCGGCGTGGGCCAGGGTGTTGGTCGGGAACGCGTCCAGGTGCGGGAAGATCGAAAAGTCCACCACCCCCAGGGTCCGATCGTCGGATGCGGACGGCCACTCGACGAAGTATTCCCCGATCCGGGGCGTCATCACCATGCTTCCGGCGCTCACTCCCACCCATACAGTGCCGGGCAGTGACGGCAGCAGCTCGGCCAGCCCGGACTCCCGCATCCAATGGGACAGGTAGGTCGCGTCGCCGCCGTCGACCAGGAGCACGTCGGCCTCACGAACCCAGGGGACCCAGCGGTCCGCGCCGATGGTGGGCAGCGCGGTGAGCTCGAGGACGCCGAGCGACGCCCATCCCAGGCCGGACAGGTGCCGGGAGCCGGGCTCGGCGGCCAGGAGGCCCAGCACCGATGCCGGTCCACACATCGGGTGACCCCACTGCGCTGTCGGGACGACCAGAGCGCGGCACTCGGCGACCGGTTTGTCGAGAAGCTGCACGAGCGCGGCATGAATGCTCGGGTTCGTCACGCCGCCTGAGGTAAGCAAGAGCTTCAAAGGTGCCTCCAGAGTCCCCGCGTGGATGGTGGATGTGCCGGTGCCCGCCGTTCGGCTTCTTACAGTTCGGCGCCGCCGTGCAGGCCGTCGTCGCTGCTGTCGCCCGCGCGTGACCCTTCCGCGTCCTCCGGCGGCAGGTCCATGTTCCCGCGTCCTTCCAACATCGTCGGCCCGCCCGCGTGAATGTCGTAGCGCTCGGGCCGGATCCCGTGGGACTGCTCCTCGACCAGGGCCTGCTCTTCGCTGAACCGGATGGCGTTGGCCTCGTCGCCCGCGTCGCCGGGGATGTCCTCGCGGAGCTTTGACGGGTCCGGAACCACAAAGCCGTCGCCGTTGTTTCCGTTGTCAGTCATGGGGTCGTCCTTTCAAGAGAGGCTGTCCGTTACATGGTAAGCATACTTTTCATTCCGGGCGCCAGGAGTGCGTCGTGCACGCGCACGGATGAACGCGGTGTAAATTCTCACCGCCCAACCTGCATTTTGGCCCGTGCCCGGCCCTAGGATGAGTCTCGTCATCCGCACTCATCCAAGGGGACTACATGAGCTATCCGCAGCAGCCGAATGCGTTTCCCGCCCAGACCGCCGGTGAGCCGCCGCTTTGGGCTCCGCTCTACGGCGCCAGCCTCCAGCAGGCCGTCCAGCGGTTCTTCAAGAAGTACGCCACGTTCTCCGGCCGGGCCAGCCGCAGTGAGTACTGGTGGTGGGCCCTGGTGGCGTTCGTCGTCGGCATCATCATCAACATCATCACGAGCACCGGAATGACCACCACCCCGTCCGGCGCCGCCATTCTGGGCCCGAGCGCCGTCGTCGGAATCGTCCTGGCTGTCATCTGGGGCCTGGCGACCATTGTTCCCTCCCTGGCCCTCCTGGCCCGGCGCCTGCATGACGTCAACCTGAGCGCCTGGCTGATCCTGGTCATCCTGGTGCCGTTCCTCGGCGGACTGGCGCTCCTGGTGATGACCATCCTGCCGTCCAACCCGGCCGGCCAGAGGTTCGACCAGCCATCCGGGTACTAGCCCGGCACGTCCCGTGCCGGGCTAGTACCGCCGGGCAGTTCCGTGACCGCCTACGGTCGCGGGGCTGCCCGGGGGCGTTAGACCCTAGAACGGCCTCCCCGCCGCGCCCACACTGAGTCATGGCCAACATCTATGTTCCGTACGGGACCGTTGAAGGACAGACCGCCCAGATTGCGGACTACATTGCCGAACTGATCCGGGCGCACGGACACCAGGCCGAGGCGGCGGACCTCAAGCACTCCGGCACCGCCCTCCCGGCCGGCTACGACGGCGTGATCGTGGCCGCCTCGGTTCACATGGGCAAGCACGAGGGGCACGTCGCCGAGTTCGTGAAGAAGAACCGCGCCGAACTCGAGCGCCTGCCCTCCGCCCTGGTTTCGGTCAGCCTCGCCGCGCACGGGGACCATGAGAACGCGGAAGGCTATGTGACGAAGTTCGAGGAGGACACGGGCTGGCGGCCCTCACACGTCGGTCTGTTCGCCGGCGCGCTGCTCTACACCCACTACGGGTTCATCAAGAAGCACATGATGAAAAAGATCGCCGGCGACAAGGGCTCCCTGGACACCGACACGTCCCGGGACTACGTCTACACCGAGTGGGACGGCGTCCAGCGCTTCACCGAGGACTATCTGGCCTGGCTGGCCAAGCAGCGTCAGGCGCAGGCGTAGGGCGGAACGGAATCGCCGGGGGCAAACGGCGTGAACCACTGATCAAAACCGAGGTTTCCGGCGGGGGCCGGAGCTTCGGCGTCGTCGGAGTACAGCGCAGTGCTCTCGGCGTCCTCCAGCAGGACTTCCTCGACGCCGGCCCGCCAGTCCTCCGGCAGGTCCAGTTCGTAGATGTCCTCGGTGATGGCGGCCTGGTCCAGCAGGCAGCGCACGGCCAGTTCCGCGGCGAGGCAGCCGGGGGCGGTCCAGCCGCGGACCAGCGACGCCGTGACATCGGCGGCGACGGCGATGAACTTCTGGGTGAACTTCGCGTCATAGCCGGAGGCGAACTGCGGCGGCAGCGAGGACAGGACCGAGGTCCCGGCGATGTCGGCAGCGGTGATTTCCTCGAGCGTGCCCAGCGTTCCCAGGTCACGGAACAGCTGGTCGATCAGAATGCCGGACGAGTTCCAGAGGAGGCCGGCCAGCAGGCGGGTCCGGCGCACGGACTCCTCGCGGCCCTCCGGTGAGGCGGCCGCCATTTCCTCGAGGTCTTCCGGATCGAACTGGAGCCGCTGCTCGGCCGTCATGTCGTCCGGGTGCGGGTCAAGCCCGAGTAGTTCCAGGCTCAGGCCGGTGAGTTTCCCGGCGTCGGCCAGCAGTTCTTCGGTGATGTCGTCGTCGTCGGCGCTCATGGTCCCGATGCTACCCGCCGGCCGCCTGCGGCCCGATTCGCGTTACGCGGCCTTAGGTGCGCCGGGTTTAGGCGGCGGCCGCCCGGTGGTCTTCGGACGCACTGCCTGCGCCGATCATTTTGGCCGCGACGAGGTAGCAGATGCCCGAGATCAGGGGGACGACGCTGGCCGCGGTGAGCGAGGCGAGCGGGCCGGACCGTGCGATCAGCGTGATGAGCAGCGGCAGCACGCCCAGGCCGACCAGCAGCCAGCCGGCCAGTGCGGTGCGTTTCAGGCCGAGCACGGCGGCCGGGAACGCCAGCGTGATGACACTGACGGCGATGACGGGCCCGTTGTCGCTGAGGAAGCTGCGCAGGGCCGTGGGGTCGAACGCGAGCCAGAGGCACGCGGCGATGAACGCGGAGGACAGCGCCAGAAGAAGGGGGGAGGTGACAGCGGGCCAGAACCACGCCGAAACCGCGAGGATGAGCATCGGGACCACCCAGGCGAGGGTCAGCAGCAGCCCGGCATTTCCGCCCGGATCCTGCATGGCGTAGCTGGCGGTGAAGACGCCGGCGAGGACCGTGAACACGGCCATGACGCCCGCCCCGGTCCGCGTCAGCACCGTGGCGCGCTGGTGGGGCTCCCGGCTCCTCGTCAGGAGCAGCACGACGGCGATCACAACCACTGCGCCGAGGGCCAAAAAGACCGAAACGTTCATGGGATGCCTCCTGCAGACGAACGGGGCCTACCTTCAGTACACGCCTGTCCCGGTGCCGGTGCAAAGGGGAGAAAGGCCCGCAATCGGGGAGCAAAAAGCCCTATCTCCGAGCGTGTCGCATGTGCCATAGTGGCGATATGTTCGTTTTCGTGATAATAGCGATCGTGCTGCTGGCCTTGTTTTGGCAATACATCTTGGCTGCGTTCGGAATTTGGGTGTTCGTGCTCATTATGCGCGCCGTTATCAACTGGACGGTGGTCGACTCGAAGCCGGATTACCGCCGGAGGCCCGTTCCGGGCCGCCCTGTGGCCAGACCCGTGCAGGCCCGGCCCGTGCCCGTAGCCCGGAAGGCAGCCAATCCCCAGCCGGCCCGCGAGCTGCCGGCGCCGGACTACCTGCCGAGGTGGACGGCCAGGCGCCGGCTGGATGCCGGCCGCGAGCATGCCCAGTGGCAGAAGGCTTTCGACAGCGCAGCCTAGTGGGATCCGTCTGGCCGCTGGTGCCGAGAGCGCTCGCGCCGCAAGGCGTCATGGCTGCCCGTCAGGCAACCGCCCCCTGAAAGTGGGCCTCGATGATTCCCCTGATGTCGTCGTGGCAGCCGCCGCAGCCGGTGCCGGCGCGGGTGGCCTCGGATACTTCGGGGACGGTTGAGCAGCCCTCCGAGGCCGCCGCGGCAATGGCCGTCCCGCTGACCCCAGCGCAGCGGCACACCGTGCGTGCGGGGTCTGCGGCGCCGGGGGCGGCCAGCTGGTCGGGCCCGTCCAGGCGCAGCAGGAGGGAGCGGTCTGCGGGGAGTTCGGCGCCGCGTTCGAACAGCTGCACGAGCTCGGCGGAGGTGCGCGGCATGCCCACGGCCACAAGGCCCTCCAGGACACCGGCGCGGGTGGTCATCTTGACGTAGCGGCCGTGCTCGGGATCGGCCCACTGGGCAATCTGCAACCGTGGACGGCCGTTCATGGCACCCGCGGTCAGGGCTTCCTCGTCCCACGGCTCGGCGGACACGTCACCGGCCACAGCCATGTTCATGCCGCGGGCCTTGAGCACGATCACCCCCGGCAGTTCGGCTGCAAGCGCGGGCAACGCTTCAGCCTCGGCAGGCGAACCGGACGCCAGCAGGGTCAGATATTCTGCGAGCCATTCGGCCTGCCGCCAGCCCGGGCCCACCAGGCCGGAGGGGCCGCGCGCGGTCCGGCACTCCACGCATTCGGCGTCCGGGCAGCGGACCTCCGCGCAGTCGCCGATCGCGAAGATGTGGGGCTCGTGGTGCGCCCTCAACCGGTGGTCCACCAGGATGCCGGCGGCGGTGGACAGGCCGCAGCCCTCGGCGAGTTCAGTCCTCGGCCGGACGCCGCAGGAAAGGACCAGGAGGTCGCCGTCGATCGCGGAGCCGTCATCGAGCAGCAGCGCCGAGAACCCGCCGTCGGGGGCGTTGTGCTCCACGCCCGTGGAGCGGGCGTTCCCGGCCACACGCACGCCGCAGTTCCGCAACGACGCCGCGAGGACCGCGCCGCCGCCGCGGTCGATGTTCCTGCCCAGGGGGTGCGGGCCGTTGTGCACCACGGTGACGGTGGCGCCTTCCTCCGCCGCGGCCAGCGCGGTCTCCAGGCCCAGGACGCCGCCGCCCAGGACCACCACGCGCTTGCCGCCGGCCACCGCGGCATGCAGCACGGCCGCGTCGCGCAGATCGCGCAGGGCGGTCACGCCCGGCGGCAGCACGGGGGCGGCCGGGTCCGGGTTGAGCCCGGTGAGGTTGGGGATGACGGGACGGGAGCCGGTGGCGAAGACCAGCCGGTCGTAGCCCGGGGAGGTGCCGTCGGTGAGGACCACCTGCTGGCGGGCGCGGTCCACGCGCCGCACCCGGACGCCCAGCCGGACGTCGACGCCGTCGGCCACCAGAGCGGCCGCGTCCGCGAGGGCCAGGGCGCCCGGCGTCGTACGGCCGACGCCCAGGTCCGCCACGAGGACGCGGTTGTACGCGGCCTCCGGCTCTTCGCCGACCACGGTCAGGTGGGCGAAGCCGCCGCGCACGGCAGGCAGCAGTTCGTCGATCAGCCGCGCGGCGACGGGTCCGAAGCCCACCACCACAATCCGCTCAGTCATGAGGTCTCCTCTGCTTGAAGAACGCGGGTGTGAACACCGCTGTGATCACCGGCAAGGGCATCCACGGACACTGCATCCCCGGAAAGCGCCGGGCGGATCCACACTTTGCTGGTCTTGAACTCGGGCATCCCGGAAATGGGGTCCGTGGCCGCCTCGGTGAGCCGGTTGGCGCTCTCGAGTTCCGGGAAGTGGAACGGCAGGAACACCGTCTCAGGGCGGATGTCCGTGCTGAGTTCGGCCCGGCAGCTGACCTCTCCGCGCCCGTTGGAAACCGCGACGAAATCGCCGTCGGCGATGCCCTGGGCGGCGGCCGCGGCGGGGTGCAGTTGCAGCCGCGCCTCGGGCCGGGCATCGAGGAGCGCGGCCACCCGGCGGGTCTGTGCCCCGGACTGGTAGTGCTCCATGAGCCGGCCGGTGATGAGGGTCATCGGCTTGCCGGGCTGTACGGCACGGTCGCGCTCAGCCGCGGCTGCCGGGGAAGTACGACGCCGGGGCGTCACTGCGGTGAACACGGCCCGGCCGTCGGCGTGGGCGAAGGCGTCCAGGAACAGCCGCGGCGTGCCGGCGGTGCCGGCGGGGAACGGCCAGTAGGCAGCCTCGCCGCGGTCCAGCATGGCGTAGTCGATACCCGAGTAGTCGGCCAGGCCGCCGGAGGACGCGAGCCGGAGCTCCTCGAACACGGTCTCGGGATCGTCGCTGTAGGTGGAGGGCGCCTGCAGGAGCTCGGCCAGCCGCGTCATGATCCACAGCTCGCTGCGCACCCCGGGCGGGGGAGTGATGGCCCGGCGGCGCCGGAGCACGCGGCCTTCGAGGTTGGTGAGGGTTCCTTCTTCCTCGGCCCACTGGGTGACGGGCAGGACCAAGTCCGCCTCGGCGGCGGTCTCGGAGAGGAAGAAATCGCACACCACGAGGAAGTCCAGGCTGCGCAGGCCCGCGATGACGGCGTTGGCATCCGGGGCGGAGACCGCCACGTTGGCGCCGTGCACGAAAAGGCACCGGACGCCGTCGGGCTGCCCCAGGGACTTCAGGAGCTGCACGGCGGGCAGGCCCGGGCCGGGGATCAGGGATTCGGGCACGCCCCAGACTCCGGCCATGTGGGCGCGGGCCGCGGGGTCGGTGATTTTCCGGTAGCCGGGGAGCTGGTCGGCCTTCTGACCGTGTTCCCGGCCGCCCTGGCCGTTGCCCTGGCCGGTCAGCGTGCCGTAGCCGCTGCGGGCGGAGCCGGGCAGGCCCAGCAGGAGGGCGAGGTTGATGGCGGCCGTGGCGGTGTCGGTGCCGTCGACATGCTGTTCGACGCCGCGGCCGGTGAGGATGTAGCTGCCGCCCTTGGCGGCGCCGTCGGCCAGCCGCCGGGCGGTGTCCCGGATCAGGCCGGCGGGGACGCCGGTGATCGACTGGACCCGTTCGGGCCAGAAGCTTCCGACGCTGCGGACGAGCGTCTCGTAGCCGGTGGTCCGGTCCGCGATGTAGGCGGCGTCGGCGAGGCCTTCGTGGATCACCACGTGGGAGATGCCCAGGAGCAGGGCGAGGTCGGTGCCCGGCAGGGGCTGCAGGTGGAGGCCGCCGCCGTCGGCGGTGAACGCCGCGGTGGCGGAGCGCCGGGGGTCGACGACGATCAGCCCGCCGGCGTCGCGCGCACCCTGGAGGTGCTGCACGAACGGCGGCATGGTCTCGGCCACGTTGGAGCCGAGCATCAGGATGGCGCTGGCGGCGTCGAGATCCGCCAGCGGGAAGGGGAGCCCGCGGTCCAGGCCGAAGGCGCGCATGCCGGCCGCGGCGGCGGAGGACATGCAGAACCGGCCGTTGTAGTCGATCCGCGAGGTGCCCAGCGCCAGCCTGGCGAACTTGCCCAGCTGGTAGGCCTTCTCGTTGGTGAGCCCGCCGCCGCCGAACACGCCGACGGCGTCCGGCCCGTGCTCGGCCCGGGCCTGCTGCACTGCGGAGACGATCAGCGTGAGGGCCTCGTCCCAGCTGACCGGGCGGTGGACGCCGTCGGCGCCCTTCAACAGAGGCTCCGTGACGCGGCCCCGGTGGTTCAGCAGGGAGGCCGAGGTCCAGCCCTTGCGGCATAGGCCGCCGCGGTTGGTGGGGAAGTCCCGGCCGGCCACGGTGAGCAGCGGCGGCGTGTCGACGGCGGGGGCCGGCGCCGCGGGAACGGGGTCTGACCCCGGCTGGGAAGCCGGGGTCAGTCCGTTTGCGGCCGGGGCCGCTGGAGAGGTGAGCGTCATGGCGCACTGCAGGGCGCAGTAGGGGCAGTGCGTGGCGGCGCCGGTGGTCATGTTAGACGTGTCCCATCGCGTTTCGGTTGGCGTTGCGGATGTAGTAGAACCAGCAGACGGCGAGCATCAGGACGTAGGCCCCGACGAATCCGTAGAAGGCCGACGTGTAGGATCCGCTGGCAGTGTTGGAGGCGTTGAGCACCTGGGGGATGACGAATCCGCCGAAGGCACCGATCGCCGAGATCAGGCCCAGGGCCGAGGAGGCGAGTCGCTGGGTGGTGACCGTGCTGGCACCGGAGCGCGCTGCCCGGCTGGAGGTGGCGAAGATGACCGGGATCATGCGGTACGTGGCGCCGTTTCCGAAGCCGCTGGCGGTGAACAGGAGCAGGAACAGGACCAGGAAGAGCCAGAAGTTCTTCAGCGGGATGGTCCAGATCATGGTCAGGGTGATGACGGCCATGGCAGCGAACGCCGTGACGGTCATGCGGGCGCCGCCGTTGCGGTCCGCCAGGCGGCCGCCGTAGGGGCGGGCCAAGGATCCGACCAGCGGGCCGAGGAACGCCAGGGACAGGGCCACGGCGCCGACGGAGATGGAGGAGAAGGCCGGGAAGTAGTCCTTGATGAGTTTGGGGAAGACGCCGGCGAAGCCGATGAAGGAGCCGAAGGTGCCGATGTAGAGCAGCGCCATGATCCACAGGTGCGGTTCCTTCAGCGCGGCGAGCGAGCCGGCGACATCGCCCTTGGCACTGGTGAGGTTGTCCATGTACTTCCAGGCGCCGAAGGCTGCGAGCAGGATCAGCGGGATCCACATGAGCCCGGCGACGGGCAGGTTGACGGTGCCGGCGGCCAGGAGCGTGATGGCGATCGGCACGGCCAGCTGTGCGACGGCGGCACCGAGGTTGCCGCCGGCGGCGTTCAGTCCCAGGGCCCAGCCCTTTTCTCGGGCAGGGTAGAAGAAGGTGATGTTCGCCATGGAGCTCGCGAAGTTGCCGCCGCCGAAGCCTGCCAGCGCCGCCACGAACAGCATCAGGCCGAACGGGGTGGCCGGGTTGGACACGCACAGCGCCAGACCCAGCGTGGGGAGCAGCAGGAGCAGCGCCGAGACGATCGTCCAGTTGCGGCCGCCGAAACGCGGCACCATGAACGTGTACGGGATCCGCAGCGTGGCGCCGACCAGGCTCGGCATGGAGATCAGCCAGAAGATCTCGTTGGTGGAGAACTTGAACCCTGCGCTGGGAAGCTGGACCACCACGATCGACCACAGCTGCCAGACAACAAAGCCCAGGAACTCGGCGAAGATGGACCAGTTCAGGTTGCGGCGGGCGATTGCGCGGCCGGCGGACTCCCACTGTTCCTTGTTCTCCGCGTCCCAGTTGGCGATCCAGCGGCCGGGCCGGTGGTCAAGGGTCAGGGTGCCGGCAGCGCGGGCTGCAGCGGCATCTGCGGTGCCGATTTCGGCGGTGCGTTCAGCAGTCACTTGGGAGACCTCCTTGGGGGGTGTTGTCATTCCAAGGTAGGTACGCCGCGTTTCAGGGACGGTCGCGGTTTATTAACGTGCTGTGACGTTTGCCTATCGGAGCCTTTATTAAGGTGTGAGGATCGCTGTGAGGACCACCACGTGAGACAACCCCAAGTGTCCAAATAATGGAATGATTGTCCATTCAATGGACGCGGGGAACTATTATCAGACATATACGAATCCCTAGCCGGGCGGCTCGGGGCATCGGGCTCTGGGGCAATTCCGTCCGGTCTTCATGAAAGCGCTACTACATGTCCTCCACCGCAACCTCCGCGGAGCATGGGTCCGCCAAGCAGGTGAACTCGCGCGGCCGCGTGATTGTCGCCAGCCTGATCGGCACCACCGTCGAGTTCTATGACTTCTACGTGTACGCCACCGCCGCCGTGCTGGTTTTCCCGAAGCTCTTCTTCCCCGGGCAGAACGAGACCACGCAGCTCCTGAGCTCCTTCGCCGTCTTTGGCGTCGCGTTCATCGCCCGGCCGCTCGGCTCGATCGTCTTCGGGCACTTCGGTGACAAGTTCGGCCGCAAGGGCACTCTGGTGGCCTCGCTGCTGACCATGGGGATTGCCACCTTCCTGATCGGCTGCCTTCCGACGGCGACCGTTCCCGGCTGGGAGTTCTGGGCTCCGGCCCTGCTCGTCGTGATGCGCTTCGCCCAAGGCCTTGCCCTCGGCGGGGAGTGGAGCGGCGCGGCCCTGCTCGCCACTGAGAACGCCCCGGCGAAGAAGCGTGCCATTTACGGCACGTTCCCGCAGCTGGGTGCTCCGATCGGCTTCATCATCGCCAACGTGATCTTCCTGGTCTTCAGCTACACCCTGACCCCTGCGGCCTTCGAGGCATGGGGCTGGCGCGTGCCGTTCCTGGCCAGCGCCGTCATGGTGATCATCGGCCTCTGGGTCCGGCTCAAGCTGATCGAAACCCCCGCCTTCACCAAGGTCATCGAATCCAAGGAGGTCGCCAAGCTGCCGCTGGCGCGGGTCTTCAGGACCAGCTGGCGTCCGTTGATCCTGGGCACGTTCATCATGCTCGCCACCTACGTGCTCTTCTACCTGATGACGACGTTCACGCTGACCTACGGCACCCGTGCCTCCAGCCTGGAGACGGCGAAGGCCGCGGCCGCAAAGGCCGGCAAGCCGATGACCGAAGCCGCTGCCGCCGCGTTCGTCCCGGGCCTGGGCTACACCCGGAACGACTTCCTCTGGATGCTGATCGCCGGCGTCGTGTTCTTCGGCATCTTCACCCTGGTCTCCGGCCCGCTGGCCGAGAAGTTCGGCCGCCGCAAGATGCTGATCGCCGTGACCTTCGGCATCCTGGCTTTCGGCCTGCTGTTCGTTCCGCTGTTCAGCGCCGGGTTCGTGGGCACCATGGCCCTGCTGGTCATCGGCTTCTCGCTCATGGGCCTGACGTTCGGTCCGATGGGTGCGCTGCTGCCGGAGCTGTTCCCGACCAACGTCCGCTACACCGGCTCCGCCATCAGCTACAACGTCTCCAGCATCCTGGGTGCTGCGGTGGCTCCGTTCATCGCGGTCTGGCTCTGGGAACAGGCCGGTGGCAGCACCGTGCTGGTGGGCGTGTACCTGGCGTCCATGGCCGTGCTGACGCTGATCGCACTGTTTGTCAGCCGGGAAACCCGGGACCTGGACTACACCAACAACGTCGCCTGACGCTTCCGTCCCGTCGCTGACAACGAGAGCCCGGTGTGTTCGCTGAACACGCCGGGCTCTTTCATCGAGCGACGCTCCCGCAGGTCCGGCGGGATTTGCCGCGACGCTCCCGCAGGTCCGGCGGGATTTGCCGCGACGCTCCCGCAGGTCCGGTGGGATTTGCCGCGACGCTCCCGCAGATCCGGTGGGAAAGTGCGGGAGCGTCGTCTGGAAAACGGCCAGATCTGCGGGAGCGTCGTCTGGAAAACGGCCAGATCTGCGGGAGCGTCTGGTCCGGGGACGCGAACCGGCGAGGAGTGCGCCGACGACTTGCAACGGTCGTCGCGGTCGTCCAGGCCGTCCTAGCGGGCGTAGCGCTCCACGAAGTTCCGGAGGATTTTCATCGGCTCCGTGGCGGTGAACTGGCGGGCGTCGTCCATGAGCATCTCGGCCGATTCCGGCGGGAAGTACCCGGCGTGCCGGTAGATGTCGATCCTCGTGATCAGGCCGTCGGCATCGAGTTCGGGGTGGAACTGGGTGGCGTAGAGGTTGGTCTTGATCCGGAACATGTGCACCGGGCAGGCTGCGGAGCTGGCCAGGAGCACCGCGTGCGCGGGCAGGACCGTGCAGGCTTCCTTGTGCCCGGTGAAGGCGGTGAAGGTTTCGGGAAGTCCGCGCAGCAGGGGATCGAGCATACCTTCCCCGGTCAGCTTGATGGTCACGCCGCCGAGTCCTTCTCCGTAGGTGCGGTCGATCACGGCGCCCTGGTGCCGGCCCAGGGTGCCGACCCCGTAGCAGGCGCCAAGGAAGGGGAAGTCCGCCGCGACGATCCGGTCCAGCAGTGCGGCGAGCTCCCGCTCCACCCGGTGCTGGGTGTCAGTCTTGTGCTCGGGCGGGTCGCTGGAGGTGAAGGGGCTGCCTCCCACGATCACTCCGGAGTAGCGGGACAGCTCCAGCTCCAGCAGGGGTCCGGCTTCCATCCGGACGCGGTGCAGCTGGGCCGGTTCGAGGCCGCCGTAGCGCAGGTAGGCCCGGTATTCGTCCTCCGCGGCGGCGTCCTCGGCGCGGGAAGCGAGGAGCAGAAATGGCTTCACAGACCAAGTTTGCACGGCGGGACACGGAGGCGCCAGAGGCGCGCCCGTGTCCCGCCGCGGGTGCGTGCTACTCGGGGGTGCCGTCCTCGATCAGGGCGATGATGGCACCGGCGGACACGGTCTCGCCGGCCGCCGCGGTGAGGCCGATCACGACTCCGGCACGGTGCGCGGTGAGCGGTTGCTCCATCTTCATGGCTTCGAGCACGACGACGAGATCGCCCTCGGCGACAGCGTCGCCCTCGGAGACGGCCACCTTGACGATGGTTCCCTGCATGGGGGAGGTCAGGGCGTTGCCGCCCGCGGCCGCGGTGGCGCCGCCGCTGCGGGCCCGCTTCTTGGCCTTGGCCGGCTTGCCGGCGCCGGCGGTGCTGACGGAGCCCAACGACGCCGGGAGGACAACTTCCAGGCGCTTGCCGCCAACCTCGACGACGACGCGCTGGCGTTCGCCGGCGTCGGCCGCTTCAGGCTCAGTGCCGGCGGGGGTCCAGGCGGGGATGTCGTTGACAAACGCCGTCTCGATCCAGCGGGTGTGGACCTTGAAGGGGCCCTCGGCCGGTGCGAAGTCCGGGTTGGCAACCACCGCGAGGTCGAACGGGATGACGGTGGGGATGCCTTCGACCACCATCTCCTCGAGTGCCCGGCGGGACCGCTGGAGGGCCTGGGCGCGGGTGGCGCCGGTGACCACCAGCTTGGAGAGCATGGAGTCGAAGTTGCCGCTGATGACATCGCCCTGCTCCACGCCGGAATCGATCCGGACGCCGGGGCCGGTCGGGTTTTTCAGCGTGGTGATGGTGCCGGGGGCGGGCATGAAGTTCCGGCCCGGGTCCTCGCCGGTGATGCGGAATTCGATCGAGTGGCCGCGGACTTCCGGGTCGCCGTAGCCGAGCTCTTCGCCGCGCGCCAGGCGGAACTGTTCGCGGACGAGGTCGATCCCGGTGACTTCCTCGGAGACGCAGTGCTCCACCTGGAGGCGGGTGTTGACCTCGAGGAAGGAGATGGTGCCGTCCTGGCCGACGAGGAATTCGCACGTGCCGGCGCCGAGGTAGCCGGCCTCCTTGAGGATGGCCTTGGACGATTCGTAGAGGCGCTGGTTCTGCTCGTCGGTCAGGAACGGTGCGGGGGCTTCCTCGACGAGCTTCTGGTTGCGGCGCTGCAGCGAGCAGTCGCGGGTGGAGACCACCACGACGTTGCCGTAGGCGTCGGCGAGGCACTGGGTCTCGACGTGCCGCGGCGCGTCCAGGAAGCGCTCGATAAAGCACTCGCCGCGGCCGAAGGCGGCCGTGGCCTCGCGGACGGCGGATTCGAAGAGTTCGGGGATTTCCTCGCGGGTGCGGGCCACCTTGATGCCTCGTCCGCCGCCGCCGAAGGCCGCCTTGATCGCGACCGGGAGGCCGAACTTGTCCGCGAATTCAAGGATCTCCTCGGCGGACTCCACCGGGTCGGCCGTGCCCGGGACCTGCGGGGCGCCGACCTTTTCGGCGATGTGGCGGGCCTGGACCTTGTCGCCCAGCGCGGAGATGGCCTCGGGGGAGGGACCGATCCAGGTGATGCCGGCGTCGATCACCTTGGCGGCGAATTCGGCGTTTTCGGCCAGGAAGCCGTAGCCGGGGTGGATGGCGTCGGCGCCGGACCGGCGTGCGACGTCGATGATCTTGTCCATCACGAGGTAGGACTCCGCGGCGGTGTTGCCGCCCAGGGCGTAGGCCTCGTCGGCGAGCCGGGCATGCAGGGCGTCGCGGTCCGGGTCCGCGTAGACAGCCACCGAGGCGATGCCTTCATCGCGGGCGGCACGGATGATGCGCACCGCGATTTCTCCACGGTTGGCGATCAGCACCTTGCTGAGCGGACGGGTGCCCGCGGCCGCAGATGACTGCGCTGCTCCCGGCACGGTGGTTGCTGACTGCTCCGAATTTGCTGACAAGGCGTCTCCTTCTTTCCTTCAGGGAGCCTAGCGCGGTTTTGTGGGTTCCGCCGATATTACTTGCGGATTCCGCGCGTAAACGGCCCCTCCTTTGTAGGGTTGCCACAAAGGAGGGCGAATTGGCTCACTCCTCCTCCGCTCCGTGCCTACTCGGACCTGACGTCCGCGGGGTCCACGGCGCCGCCGGTCCACAGTTCGGTGATCCCCACATTGGCCTGGCCGAGCAGTCCGCGCAGGGTGGAGATGGACAGCCCGACGACGGTGTGGGGGTCGCCGTCGACCTTGCGGATGAACGCCCCGCCGTAGCCGTCGATCGTGAAGGAGCCGGCGCACTGCAGCGGCTCGCCGGTGGCGATGTAGGTTTCGATTTCCTCGGCGCTCATCTCCATGAAGTGCACCTCGGCGGAGGACACGGAGCCCAGCGTCGCCCCCGACCCCCTGGCGATGGCGGCGCCGCCTGCACCCTCGGGGTCAGCCTCGTCCGGGTCCGTGTCGCGGCAGTCAACGAGCCAGTGGCCGGTGTGCAGGATGCCCATGCTGCCGCTCATGCGGAGCATGCGCTCCCGGGCGACATCGGCGGTGTAAGGCTTGCCGTGGGCCTCGCCGTCGAACTCGAAGACCGAATCGCAGCCGATCACGATCGCGCCGTCGGCCTCCGGCAGCGACGCGACGGCCTCGGCCTTGGCCCGGGCAAGCAGCAGGGCGGTGTCATGCGGATCGGTGACCCCGTAGCGGGCCTGGACGGCGTCTTCGTCGACGTCGGAGACAAGCACCTCGTGCCGGATCCCGGCGTGGCTGAGCAGCTTGGTACGGGCGGGGGACTGGGAGGCAAGAATGAGGCGGGTCACGGCTCCAGCCTAGTTCACCGCGACACGGCAACGCGGGGTCACTCGCGGCCCATGTTCCCCGGCGGGATGGGCGCGGAGTGACCGCGTTGGTTTAGCGCGCCCCGACTTGCTCCGGCTCGGCATCCGGCTCCGCCTCGGGGGAGGCCGCCGCGGCCGGCGCCTGCTGGCGGAGCCTGGCGCCCTCGACGTCGACGTCGGGCATGATCCGGTCCAGCCAGCGGGGCAGCCACCATGCCCTGTCGCCGAGCAGGTACATCACGGCCGGGACGATCGTCATGCGGACCACGAACGCGTCCACCAGCACGCCGAACGCCATGGCGAAGCCCAGCGGCCGGACCATGTTCAGGTGCGAGAAGATAAAGCCCGCGAACACGCTGACCATGATGATGGCCGCGGCGGTGACCACGGACGCGGCGTGGCTGAAGCCGGTGCGGACCGCGTGCTTGGCCGGTTCGCCGTGCATGAAGGACTCGCGCATGCCCGAGGTTATGAACACCTGGTAGTCCATGGCCAGGCCGAAGAGCACACCGATCAGGATGATCGGCAGGAAGCTCAGCACGGCGCCCGGGTTTTCGACGCCGAACACCGTCCCCAGCCAGCCCCACTGGTAGACCGCGACGACGGCGCCGAACGCGGCCGCGAGCGAGAGCAGGAAGCCGCCGGTGGCCAGCAGCGGCACCACGATCGAGCGGAACACGAGCAACAGCAGGATCAGGGACAGGCCGACCACGATCCCCAGGTACGGCGGCAGGGCGTCGCCGAGCTTGGTGGAGACATCGACGTTGCCGGCCGTCTGGCCCGTGAGGCCGATGCTGACGCCGGTGGAGTCTTTGATTCGGCTCTTTTCGGCGCGGAGGTCGGAGACCACCTGGACCGTGCTGGCGCTGGCCGGGCCCTCCTTGGGGATGACCTGGAACACCGCGGTGCGGCGGTCCTCGCTCAGGGCGACCGGGACGGCGGCGGTGACGTTGGCCGTGCCGCGCAGGATGTCCGCGACGTCGAGCTGCTTGGAGGTGGCCTCGGCCTCGCTCAGGCCGGCGGGGAAGTCGCCCACCACCACGATCGGCCCGGTCATGCCTTGGCCGAAGCTGCGCCCCGTGACGTCGTAGGCCTTGAACGCCTGGGATTCGACGGGCTCGGATCCGCCGTCGGGCAGGGCGAGCCGGAGCTGGCTGGCCGGCAGGGCCACGATGCCCAGCAGCAGGACGCCGGCCAGCAGTGCCAGGACGGGGTGGCGGGTGACCAGGCCGCCCCAGCCGCGGGTGCTGCGGCGTTCGTCGCGGGCCCGGTCCTCGGCCTCATGGCCGGGGGCGGCGTTGTGCTTTGCCGCCTTGGCCCAGGCGCGGCGGGAAATCAGCCGGGTACCGATCAGGGACAGCATGGCGGGCGTGAGGGTCAGGGCGACGACGACGGCGACGGCTACGGTTGCGGCCGCGGACAGCCCCATGACGGCCAGGAACGGCAGTCCCGGGATGACCAGGGCGGCCAGGGCGATGATGACGGTCAGGCCTGCGAACAGGACCGCGTTGCCCGAGGTGCCGGTGGCCAGCGCCACGGACTCCTCGCCGTCCATCCCGGCCAGGAGCTGGCCGCGGTGCCGGTTGACGATGAAGAGCGAGTAGTCGATGCCGACGGCGAGGCCCAGCATGAGCGCCAGCATCGGGGAGATGGAACTCATGTCGATGGCGCCGCTGAGGGCGAAGGTGCCGCCGACGCCGACAGCCACGCCGACGAGGGCCATCAGCAGGGGCAGCCCGGCAGCAATGAGCGTTCCAAGCATGATGATGAGCACCAGGGCCGCGATGGCGATGCCGAGGATCTCCGAGATGCCGAAGAGCTCGGAGACATCCTCGGTGATTTCCTTGCTGGCCAGGGCGGTCACGCCCGCGGAGGAGACCTCGTGGGCAATGTCCTGCACTTGCTGGCGCACGGCGGGGGCCAGGCCGTTGATCGAGGTCTTGAACTGGACCTGGGCGATCGCGGCTGTGCCGTCCTCGGAAACGAACCGCATGCCCCGGGACGCCTCCAGCTGGCGCTTGGCCAGGGCGAGCCGGGCCGAACCGGCCTCGAGTTCCCGGGTTCCGGCGTCGAGCTTTTCCTGGCCGGCGGCGAGGGCGGCCTTCTGCTGGCCGAGCTGCGCCTCGATGACGGCGGCCGGCATGCCGGCCGCCGTCATTTGCTGCTCCGCGGCGTCCAGCTTGGCCTTCCCGGCGGCAAGCTGGGCGGCGGATGCATCAAGCTGCGCCTTGCCGGCGGCCGCCTGTTGCTCGCCGGCGGCGAGATCCGTGGCGGCCTTGTCCAGCTGCGCCTGGGTGGCGAACGGGTCCACCGTGCCCTGCACGTCCGGGAGGGTCTTCAGCTTGGCCAGCGCCGCGGCGACGGCGTCCTTGCCGGCCGGGCTGAACTGGCCGTCGTCCGACTTGAAGACGATGCCGGCCGAGCCGCCGGAGGACTTGGGGAGCTCGTTCTTGAGCTTGTCCGCCATCTGCTGCGTCTCGGTGCCGGGAATCTGGAAGTTGTTCGACATCGAGCCGTGGAACGCCGCCGCCGCACCGCCGACGGCCACCATGACGGCGAGCCAGAGGGAGATGACGAGCCAGCGGTGGCGGTAGGAGAACTTGCCGAGACGGTAGAGCAACAGGGCCATGTCAGTGCCGATCTGGGGAAGGGGTGGCGGGGGAGTGGGATGCGAAGCCGGAGCCCAGCAGGCCCATGGAATCGATCAGGAGCTGGCGCAGGACGGCCAGGGACGCGGGGCCGAGGTCGCCGCCGCAGCGGGCGAACCACACGTCCATGGCCGCTTTTCCGCAGGAGATCACGGAGCCGGCAAGGGCGCGCAGGTAGAGCTCGTCGACGTCGCCGCCTGCCGTCAGTGCAAAGCGCTCGCGGGCGGCGTCGATGATTTGTGCGGTGCAGTGGTCCCAGGCTTCCAGTTCGGAGCGGCTGAGCTGGGGATTGGTCTGGCCCAGGCTGTAGAGCTCGGCCACCGGGGCCACGGTCATGGGATCGGCCAGTGCAACGAGGGCTGCGCGGGCCGATTCCAGGATGGGTTCGCCGGCCGGGCGCAGCCGGAACTGCTGGAGCGCGGTGTCCAGGAAACCGAACGTCACCGAGGCCATTGCCGCCTCGGTGCTGCCGAAGTAGTTGAAGAAAGTGCGGCGGGAGATCCCGGCGGCCTCGGCGATGTCTTCCACGGTGAAATTTCCGGGACCCCGTGTGCGGAGCAGGTCCATCGCGGAGTCCGTGATGGCCTGCCGGGTGGCCGCCTTGTTCCGCTCGCGGCGCGAGGGAACGGCGGGATCGCCGGAACCGGCCGGCTGGGATGGCAAGGATGTCACGCGCTTACGCTACGTGCATGTTTGCACTCTGCGCAAGTATTTGGAGGGTGGGGGAGCAGGCGCGGAAGTTCCGGTCTCGCCGGCCGGACGGACGGGTCAGGCGGACGGGCTGGTCAGGTAGACGGACTGGCCGGTCGCTCCGGCTTCGTCCTGGGTGAGCGGAATCGCGAAGACCGCCGTGCCGTAGGCGCAGATCTCCGTCCAGTTCGGTCCGATCGCGGAGGTGTCGAAACGCATGGCGATGATGGCGTTGGCGCCGCGGTGCTCGGCCTCGGCCACCATCCGGGCCATGACCTGCTGCCGGCTGTCGTAAAGGGCCCGCGTCATTTCCCGCACCTCGCCGCCGCCGAGGGAACGGAAGCCGGCCATGACCTGGGCGGTGATGTCCCGGGACCGGACGGTCAGGCCCATGACCTCGCCAAACACGGCGTCGATCCGGTGGCCCGGGATGTCGTTCGATGTGACGATCAGCATGCCCTGAGCCTACCCATCCTTAAGGATTCACAGCGGGATTCACAGGAACATGAAAGGCAGGAAACAGCTATCCCTGCTGGGACGGGTGCAGACTGGAAAGTGCTCCCGGACAGACGTCCCGGACGACCCAACGGCAAACGCCGTCACCGCGCGGCAGACCCAGGAGACAGTTCATGTCACGCACCACCAAAATCGCGCTCGGCCTCGGCGCTGCGGCCGTGGCCCTGGGCGCCGGGCTCGGACTCGCCGGCATGGCCTCCGCCACGACGACGCCGAGCCCCACCCCGACCCCCAGCTCAAGTGCGCCAGGCGGCAATTTCGCCGACGGCCACGGCATGCGCGGCGGGCGCCACGGCCACGGCGGTGCGGAGTTCGGCGCCCGCGCCAAAGAGCTCGCCGCCAAGCTGGGAGTCGACGAGGCCAAGGTCACCGATGCCCTGAAGGCCTTCCGGGAGGCCAACCGGCCGGCCACGCCGCCGGCCGACGGGCAGAAGCCGGACCGCGCCGCCATGCAGAAAGCACTGGCCGCCTCCCTGGCGAAATCCCTCGGCATTGACGAAGCCAAGGTCACCGCCGCCCTGGAGGAGCTCCGCACCGCCGAACAGGCCGAACACGCCGCGGCGCTGAAATCCCGGCTGGACCAGGCGGTCAAGGACGGCACCCTGACTCAGGCGGAGGCAGATGCCGTCACCAAGGCGGCCGAGAAGGGCGTGATCGGCGGACGCTAACGCCGCTGCGGAGCCGGACCTTCGCTCGTCTCAGTCGTTTGTTAAACCAGAGAAGTCCCCGGTATTCCGGGGACTTCCCATCCCAACGCTCCCTCAGTAATTGCGCCGGCGCGCAGGACGCTCCCTCAGTAATTGCGCCGGCGCGCAGGACGCTCGGTCAGTAGTTACGCCGGCGCGCGGGACGCTCCCTCAGTAGTTACGCCGGCGCGCAGGACGCTCGGTCAGTAGTTACGCCGTCGCGTCCGCCAGTTCGCGCTTTGCGTGTCCGGCCGGGGGAGTTGCGGCGGCGTCGAGGTCGTCGCTGAACGGGTCACCGTTGCGCGGCGCGTTGTACAGGTCCTCGTCCAGGATGCCCTGGCGCTTGGCCACGATCGCGGGGATCAGGGCCTGGCCGGCCACGTTGACTGCGGTGCGTCCCATGTCCAGGATCGGGTCGATCGCCAGCAGGAGCCCGACGCCGGCCAGCGGCAGGCCCAGCGTGGACAGGGTCAGGGTCAGCATCACGACGGCACCGGTGGTGCCGGCGGTCGCTGCCGAGCCCAGCACGGAGACAAGCGCGATCAGCAGGTACTGGGTGAAGTCCAGTTGGATGCCGAAGAACTGGGCCACGAAGATCGCGGCAACAGCCGGGTAGATCGCGGCGCAGCCGTCCATCTTGGTGGTGGCGCCCAGCGGCACCGCGAAGGAGGCGTAGGCACGGGGGACGCCCAGGTTCCGTTCGGCCACGCGCTGGGTCAGCGGCAGGGTGCCGATCGAGGAGCGGGAGACGAAGGCCAGCTGCACCGCCGGCCACACGCCGGAAAAGTACTGCTTGACGGACAGGCCGTGGCTGCGGACCAGGACCGGGTAGACCGCGAACAGCACGAGTGCCAGGCCGATGTAGATCGCCACGGTGAACTTCCCGAGCGAGCCGATGGTGTCCCAGCCGTATACGGCCACGGCGTTGCCGATCAGACCGACGGTGCCGATCGGCGCGATCCGGATGATCCACCACAGGACCTTCTGGATGACGGCGAGGGCCGAGGCATTGAGGTTCAGGAATGGCTCGGCGGCCTTGCCCACCTTGAGCGCGGCGATCCCGACGGCGATCGCGATCACCAGGATCTGGAGCACGTTGAAGCTCACGGCGGTGGTGGCGACGCCGTCCGTGACGGTGGTGGTGGCGCCGAGGCCCAGGAAGTTCTTGGGGAACAGTCCGGTGAGGAAGGCCCACCAGTCCCCGGACTTGCCGGCGTACTTGGCTTCCTGGCTGATGCCGGTGCCGGCGCCGGGCTGCAGAAGCACGCCGAGCCCGATCCCGATCAGCACGGCGATCAGGGAGGTGATGGCGAACCAGAGCAGCGTGTTCCACGCGAGCCGTGCGGCGTTGGAGACCGCTCGCAGGTTGGAGATGGAGCTGACGACGGCGGTGAAAATGAGGGGGACCACGGCGGTCTGCAGCAGCGAGACGTAGCTCGAGCCGATGGTCTGCAGCGTGGTGCCGAGGGCATTGGGGTTCGCCTTGGTGCTGCCCGTGTACTTGGCTATGAGGCCAAGGCCGAGGCCGACGATCAGGGCGGCGATGATCTGGAAGCCGAACGAGCCGGCCCATTTGGGCAGCTGGAACCCGGTCTTTCCAGCGGGTGCGGGGGTGCTTGTCTGAGTGGTCACCGGAACACGCTAGGGCTCCGGCCATAACACGGCGAACCGATGTTGAGAAATGTTACGGCGCACGATAAGCTCCGGCGGCACGGAACCGCCGAAATTCCGCGCGAATCTGGGGTTTTGTGAAGTTATTCCCGGGGCTAATGTGGCCATTGTCTCGTCGCCCCGGGCGGCCGTCACGCGAGATGACAGCTCGCGGCAATGTTTGGTGAAACACTGCCGCGAACTGCCGGCTCGGGAGCGGCCGGTATATTGGGCGCGGTTGCCGGCCTAGCCCAGGAGCGCCCGCTTCAGCGTGTCGAGGCCCACCGACCCGATGTTCAGGGCCTTGGTGTGGAACGCCTTCAGCTCGAAGCCCGGACGGGACTCAAGCTCGGCCCGGATCTGCTCCCAGAGCCGCTGCCCGACCTTGTAGGAGGGCGCCTGGCCCGACCAGCCGAGGTAGCGGGTGAACTCGAACTTCAGCTGGCCCTCGCTGATCGGCAGGTTGGCCTTGAGGAACTCGAAGCCCTTCTCGGACGTCCAGGTGCCCGACCCCCAACGCTCGGGCACCTCCAGCTCCAGATGCACGCCGATATCGAAGACCACGCGGGCGGCCCGCATGCGCTGCATGTCCAGCATGCCCATGTGGTCGCCCGGGTCCTTCAGGTATCCCAGTTCCTGCATGAGCTTCTCCGCGTACAGCGCCCAGCCCTCCCCGTGCCCGGAGGTCCAGCAGACGCTCCGGCGCCACTTGTTCAGCAGTTCCCGCCGGTAGGTTGCCGTGGCGACCTGGAGGTGGTGGCCCGGGACGCCCTCGTGGTAGACGGTGGTGGTTTCGGCCCACGTGGTGAAGGTGTCCTCGCCGGCGGGCACGGACCACCACATCCTGCCGGGGCGGCTGAAGTCCTCGGACGGGCCGGTGTAGTAGATACCGCCCTCATCGGTGGGGGCGATCCGGCATTCCAGAGTCTTCATGATGTCCGGGATCTCGAAGTGGACGCCGGCGAGTTCCGCCACGGCTTTGTCGGAAAGTTCCTGCATCCAGGCCTGGAGGGCGTCGGTGCCCTTCAGCTGCCGTGCGGGATCGTTGTTCAGGATTTCCTTGGCTTCCTCGATGCCGGCTCCGGGCCGGATTTCCTCCGCCACCCGTTCCTGTTCGGCGATCAGCCGGTCAAGTTCCTGCACGCCCCACGCGTACGTTTCCTCCAGGTCCACGGTGGCGCCCAGGAAGGAGCGCGATGCCAGGGCGTACCGTTCGCGGCCGACGGCGTCCTTGGCCGGGGCGACGGGCAGGAGGTCGGACTCCAGGAAGCCCGCAAGCTTGGCGTACGCCACCCGGGCCGCGGCCGTGCCGGCGTCGAGCCTGGCCTGCAGTTCCGCGGAGAGGGGACCGTCCGCGGTCACGGCGCCGGCGGCGAGCTTCGCGAAAAAGCCGTCCTCGGCGGCGTGCTTGGTGGCCTGTTCGATCACGATCGACACCTGGCGGGCCGCGGCCACCAGGCCGTCCTGCTTGGCCGCACGAAGCGACTCGATGTAGCCGTCGATCGCTGCGGGCACATTGTGGGCCCGGCCGGCGATGTGGTCCCACTGCTCCTCGGTGTCCGTCGGCATGAGGTCGAAGATCGCACGGATGTCCTGGGACGGCGAGGCGATGTTGTTCAGCTCGGCCGCGTCCCAGCCCGAAGCGTGGATTTCCAACTGCAGGCCGAGCCGCTCGCGCATCGCGTCGAGGGTGACGGCGTCGACGTCGTCAACGGGTGCCGCGCCATCCAGTGCCGCGAGGGCGTCGCGCGCAGCAGCCGCGAATTCCTCGTGGCCGGCGGGGGAGAAGTCTTGGTATTCGGTCTCGTGCCCGGGCAGGCCGAGCTCGGTGGCGAAGCTCGGATTGAGCCGGATGAGGGTGTCCGTGTAGGCGTCGGCGATGGCGTCGATGGCCGTCCGGGGGCGGGCGGCAGCGGAGTTGTCTGAATCAAGGGTTTCGGTAGTCACCCGACGAGACTAGCCCGGCAGCCCCCGTTATGAAAGGGTTGCTGAACTTTTTTCGGTGCCTGGTTTATTGCCGTCAGTAAAGGCCCGGCCGCCTAGCCGAGGCTGCGGCGCCAGGCATCGGGGCCTGGCCTGGGAGCCAGCCGCAGCTGCTGCCGGCGGACCCAGACCCGGACGCCGGGCTTGGCCGGCGCTGTCTGCGGGGTCTGGCCCAGGGACAGCACGACGGCGGTCAGCGCCGCCAGCTCCTCCGGCGTCGGCTCGCCCTTGACCACCGATAGCAGGGCATCCGCCGGGTTGCCGGGCCCGGCGGCTTGCGCTGCTGTGTCCGTTCCCGGTTCTGCAGGGGCCGTCACAGCGGGATGTTCCCGTGCTTCTTGGCGGGCAGGGCGGCCCGCTTGTCCCGGAGGGCGCGCAGGCCCTTGATGATCTGCACGCGGGTCTCGGAGGGCGCAATGACGGCGTCCACGTAGCCCAGCTGAGCTGCCTGGTAGGGGTTGAGCAGCTCTTCCTCGTACTGGCGGATCACCTCGGCCCGCTTGGCCTCGACGTCGCCGCCGGCTTCCGCCTCGGCGGCGAGTTCGCGGCGGTACAGGATGTTGACGGCGCCCTGGGCGCCCATGACGCCGATCTGGGCCGTGGGCCATGCGAGGTTGAGGTCGGCACCGAGCTTCTTGGAGCCCATCACGATGTAGGCCCCGCCGTAGGCCTTGCGGGTGATCACGGTCAGCTTCGGCACGGTGGCCTCGGCGTAGGCGTAGAGCAGCTTCGCGCCGCGGCGGATGATGCCCTGGAATTCCTGGTCCTTGCCGGGCAGGAAGCCCGGGACGTCCACCAGGGTGAGGATGGGGATGTTGAAGGCGTCGCAGTGCCGGACAAAGCGGGCGGCCTTTTCCGATGCGGCGATGTCCAGGGTGCCGGCAAACTGCATGGGCTGGTTGGCCACGACGCCTACCGTGTGCCCCTCCACCCGGCCGTAGCCGATGATCACGTTCGGGGCGTAGAGGGACTGCATTTCCAGGAAGTGCGCGTCGTCGACGATCTGCTCGATCACCGTGCGCATGTCGTACGGCTGGTTGGCTGAGTCCGGGATGAGCAGATCGAGGGCGAGGTCGTCGTCGTCGACCTCCAGCTCCTGGGAGTGCTCGAGCACCGGGGCTTCGGCGAGGTTGTTGGAGGGCAGGAAGTCCAACAGTTCGCGGACGAACTCGACCGCGTCGGCTTCATCGGAGGCCAGGTAGGTGGACGTGCCGGTGTTGGCGTTGTGCTGGCGGGCACCGCCCAAGGTCTCCATGTCCACGTCCTCGCCCGTGACGGTCTTGATGACGTCCGGGCCGGTGATGAACATGTGGGAGGTCTTGTCCACCATGACCACGTAGTCGGTCAGGGCGGGGGAATAGGCCGCCCCGCCGGCGGACGGGCCCATGATGAGGGAAATCTGTGGGACCACGCCGGAGGCATGGACGTTGTTGCGGAAGATGTCCGCGAACATCGCCAGCGAGGCCACGCCCTCCTGGATGCGGGCGCCGCCGCCGTCGAGGATGCCGACCACCGGGCAGCCGTTGCGCAGCGCAAACTCCTGGACCTTGACGATCTTCTCGCCGTTGACCTGGCTCAGCGAGCCGCCGTATACGGAGAAGTCCTGGCTGTAGACGGCAACAGGGCGGCCGTCCACCGTGCCGTAACCGGAGACAAGGCCGTCCCCCAGGGGCTTCTTCTTCTCCATGCCGAACGCCGTGGACCGGTGCACGGCCAGCGCGTCGAACTCGACGAACGAGCCGGCATCGAGCAGGAGGTCGATGCGCTCGCGGGCCGTGTTCTTGCCGCGGGCGTGCTGCTTGGCGACCGCTTCCGGGCCGGAAGGCTGCTCGGCACGGGCCTGGCGGTCGCGGAAGTCTGCAATCTTTCCCGCAGTCGTGGTCAGATCGTGGCTCATCAAGTGTCTCCGGCTCTGTCGCTAGCTTGTTCGGCGCCCGGCCTGCGGGGTCCTTTGGCTGGAATCCACAAAAGCAGGGCTCTGCTGGCAAGTCTAGTGACGGTATTGGCCCGTGCCGCTGTAGGGAACCTACAATTTTCCCGCCGCCAAGCTCCCGCATCGCCTTGTTACCCATCAGTAACATAGTTCGGCTAGAGTGTGCTCATGACTTCAAGCAACGACGCTTCGGGCGCCGCCCGTCAGTTCCGGCAGTCAGGGCCGTACCAGGCCACCGGTACCCTCCACGGCCGCACCCTCCTGATCTCCGGGGGCAGCCGCGGTATCGGCCTGGCCATCGCGCTCCGGGCCGCCCGGGACGGTGCCAACATCGTCCTCATGGCCAAGACGGGTCAGCCGCACGCCAAGCTGGAGGGTACCGTCTACTCGGCCGCCGAGCAGATCGAGGCCGCCGGCGGCCGTGCGCTGCCGCTGGTCGGGGACGTCCGCAACGATGCCGATGTCGCCGGGGCCGTCGGTGCCGCGGTGGACCGCTTCGGCGGCATCGACGTCGTCATCAACAATGCATCGGCAATCGATCTGTCCCGCACCGACGCCGTGGACATGAAGCGGTACGACCTCATGCAGGACATCAACGTCCGCGGCACGTTCCTGCTGTCCAAGATGGCGTTGCCGGCGCTGCGGGCCTCCGACGCCGGCCATATCCTGACGCTTTCCCCGCCCCTGAACCTGGACCCCAAGTGGGCCGGCCTGCACCTGGCTTACACCATGGCCAAGTACGGCATGAGCCTGACCACCCTGGGCCTGGCCGAGGAGCTCAAGGACGACGGCGTCATGGTGAACTCGCTCTGGCCGTGCACCCTGATCGACACCGCGGCCATCCGCAACATGCCCGGCGGCGACAAGATCGTCCAGGGCGCCCGCGGCCCCGAAATCATGGCCGACGCCGCCCACGCGGTGCTGACCGGCAGCAATGCGGTGCCCGCCGGCGGCAGCCGCAGCGGCAACTTCTACACCGATGAACAGGTCCTCGCGGCGGCCGGCGTGGCGGACTTCAGCCCGTACAGCCTGGGCGCCGCCGAGGACCGTCTGGTGCCGGACATCTTTCTCTGAGCTTGCTGGGGCCGGAGCCGGGCCCGGCTTTCCTCGGTAGGATTCAAACATGGAAGCCGTGCAGGAAACCCCGGACCGCCCGCCCCTGGATCTCAACGCCCTCAGCGATGAGTCGTTCCTGTCCGCCAACGGCATTGCGCGGCTGACCGTGGTGGAGTCCACCGGCTCCACCAACGCCGATCTCCTTCACGGCGTGAGCGAGGATCCCGGCGCATGGCCTGACATGTCCGTGCTCACGGCCGAATACCAGACCGCCGCCCGCGGCCGGCTCGACCGCCACTGGGAGGCGCCGGCCCGCAGCTCCGTGTCCGTCTCGCTGGTGCTCCGGCCCGTCAACGCGGACGGCCGGCCCCTGCCGACCCACAGCTACTCATGGCTGTCCCTCCTCGCCGCGCTTGCCCTGCGCGAGGCCCTGACCGACACCGCAGGCATTCCGGCGGAACTCAAGTGGCCCAATGACGTCCTGGTCCGGGGCCGGAAAATCGCGGGCATCCTCGCCCAGCTCGGCCCGCTGGGTGGAACCGGCACCCCGCCGGTCATTCTTGGCACCGGCCTGAACGTCACCCTGACCGAAGCTGAGCTTCCGGTCCCCACGGCCACGTCCGTGCTGCTGGAGAACCCGGACACGGTCGACCGTACGGAACTGCTCAAGAGCTACCTGTCCCGTTTCGCAGCCCTGTACCGGAGCTTCTGCAACGCCGACGGCGACCCTGCCGCCGGCATGGCCGGCGGGCCTTCGCTGCACAAGCGGGTGGAACACCTTCTGACGACGCTCGGCAAGCAGGTCCGCGCCCAGCTCCCCGGCGACCACGAGATCATCGGCCATGCCACGCGCCTGGACGAGTACGGATCCCTCCTGGTGGTCGACGCCGCCGGCCATGAACACGTGGTGACCGCCGGTGACGTGGTGCACCTGCGGCCGTGGAACCCGGCCGGAACCGGCGACGGCGGCGGCGCAGAAAGCGGCTATGCGTAAAGTGCTCCTGCCGGGAGAGCAAGTGATTGTGGTTACCCGGCCCCAGCCCCGGATGCTGATTTTCCCGGCGCTGTTGTTCATTGTGGTTCCGGCGCTGGCCGCCTACGCCAGCGCCTGGGTGGTCAAGGGCGGCCCGGCGAAGCTGGTGCCCCTCATCCCCGGGGACTGGACGCCGTGGCTGGTCGCCGTGTGCGTGGGCCTCGCGGCGTGGGTGCTGCTGGGGTACTGCCTGCCGAAGGTCAGCGCGTGGCAGGCCACGCGCTACATCCTGACCAGCCAGCGGTTAGTTACCCGCCGCGGAATGTTACGGCGGCGCGAGGAGCAGGTCCCGCTCGCGGCCGTCCGCCATGTGGCCATTGAGCAGTCGTTGTTGCAGCGCTTATTGCGCTCCGGGAATATATCCTTGGAGACCGGGGACCCCTGGGGAGCGGTGGTACGCGATGTCCCTGAGGCAGCGACGTTCCGTGACTTCATGCTTGACGCGATGGCCGAGCTCCCCAGAGGTGAGGGGCCCGGCACAGACGGCATGACGCGCTACCCGGCCCAGGACATGCCATGGGAGACGAGAGAAGGTGGAAGAGATGAACGCTGAGAACGTCGACCAGGACACCGACCTCGCCATGCCGGAGGTGCCGCGGGAAGCGCAGGAGATCGTCTCGGAGCCTGCCCCCGCCGCCTACGGTGCCGCCGGCACTGGCGACGCCGCTGATGACGGCGACGCCGATCCGGCTTCCGTCGACGCAGCCGCCGATCCCGCCACTGACGCCGATCCCGCCACTGACGCCGCCCCGCCCACCGGCGCCATGTCCGCCGAACGGCTCGCCGCCAAGGCCCTCGAGGGCAGGCTCCTGGGCGGCGAACGCAAACTCAAGCGCCGCGAAGTCGCCGCCGGTGCCGGCGTCTCGCTCCTCTCGGCGCGGAAACTCTGGCGCGCGCTCGGCTTCCCCAACCTCGGGGACGAGGACATTGCCTTCACCGAACGCGACCAGTCGGCGCTGTCCACCATCGTGGACCTGGTCCGTGACGGCAAGCTCACCGAGGAAGCGGCCATTTCCATCACTCGGGCCATTGGGCAGATGACGGACCGGATGGTGGTCTGGCAGATCGAGGCCCTGGTGGAGGACATGGTCCAGAAACAAGGGATCCCGGATGCCGCCGCCCGGAAACAGCTGGTCAATGAACTGCCCAACCTGATCGACGCCCTGGAGGAAATGCTGGTCTACTCCTGGCGCCGCCAGCTCAACGCCGGCGTGCAGCGTCTGGCTGTCCGCGCCGAAGCAGGCCTGGCCTCCAGCGAGGAGGGCCGCGAAGGCGACGAGGACGACGCGCCGCTGCCGTTGGCCCGGGCCGTCGGGTTTGCCGACCTCGTCTCCTACACCAGCCTGTCCCGCCGGATGAACGAGAAGACCCTCGCCCAGCTGGTGCAACGCTTCGAAAACAAGTGCGCGGAAATCATCTCCGTGGGAGGCGGCCGGCTGGTCAAGACGGTCGGCGACGAAGTCCTCTACATCGCCGAAACGCCGGCTGCCGGCGCCGAGATCTCCCTGGCCCTCTCACGCGCCTTCGCCGAAGACGAGATCCTGCCGCAGGCCCGGGTAGCCATGGTCTGGGGCCGCATCCTGTCCCGGCTGGGGGACATCTACGGTCCCACGGTCAACCTCGCCGCCCGCCTGACCGCCCTGGCGGACCCCGGCACCGTCCTGGTGGATTCGATGACCGCGGCGGCGCTGGAACACGACGAGCGTTTCGTCCTGGTGCCCCGCCCGGCGGAGGACGTCCGCGGGTTCGGCGAAATCCACCCGGTGCTGCTGCAGCGCGGCAGCGGCCGGGGCCTCGTCCTGGACTAAGCCGCAGGTCCGGGCGCGCCGTGGCATTCTTCTCAGTTGTGCGGCCGGTATGCAATAGTCGGACGGGCAGTTGCGACCCGGCCGGGTTTGCGACCGCTGTCGACTTTCGCGTGCACCACTTGATTTAGGACGGCCATGAACCCAACTCCAGACGCCCCGTTCCCGCAACCGGACGGGCAAAGGGGACTGCGGCTGCAGTGCGGGTACGGCACAGACCGGGGTCTGCGCCGCGAGATGAACGAGGACTCTTTCATTGCGGCCGATCCCGTCTTCGCAGTGGCGGACGGCATGGGAGGCCACGAGGCGGGCGAAGTCGCCAGCGGCATCTGCGTGCGCACCCTGGCGGAGCTGCCCCAAGCGAAGACCGGCAGCCGGGATGCCACGGCCGGCGTCCTTCAGGAGTGCTTGTTCAAAGCCGATGCCGACATCCGTGAGGCCACCGGCTCCCGCGCCGGGACCACGCTGTCCGGCGTCGTGGTGGTGGAACAACGCGGCGTCCCGTATTGGCTGGTCCTCAACATCGGTGATTCGCGCACCTACCGGTACAGCCACGGCCGGCTCACCCAAATCAGCGTTGACCATTCCGAGGTGCAGGACCTGGTCGACGCCGGCCAGATCACCTTAGCTGAGGCCGCGGTCTATCCGCGCAGGCACGTGGTTACGCGTGCCTTGGGTGCCGGGGACGATTCCGAGGCCGACTACTGGCTGCTTCCCGTGGAGGACGGCGACAGGATCCTGGTCTGTTCCGACGGCCTCAACGGCGAGCTGGGCGACGAGCAGATTGCCGGGATACTGGCATCCGAGGCAGACCCCCAGGCGGCTGTTGACGAACTGATCCAGGCGGCCTTGCGCAGCGGCGGGCGGGACAACATCACAGCGATTGTGCTCGACGCGCGGACTGAAACCGGGGACGCCGCCTGACCGTCTGGCCGGTGAACGGACAACATCGGAGAACTAAGGCAGGATAGGTCTGTGAGCACAGGGAACACGGCAACAGGCACCGAACAGCAGAGCACCGAGGCGGACCAGGTCCCCTCCGGCGACGTCCGCACGGAGTACGAGGACCTCGTGGAGCAGGTCCGCAAACACCGCTTCGCGTACTACCAGGAGGACGCGCCCCTCATCTCCGACGCCGAGTTCGACGAACTCTACCGGCGGCTGGAAACCCTCGAGGCGATGCACCCGGAACTGGTGGCCAACGATTCGCCCACCCAGGAAGTGGGCGGCGAAGTGTCCGCCGCGTTTGCCGCCGTCGAACACCTGCAGCGCATGTACAGCCTGGAGGACGTATTCTCGCTTGAGGAGCTTGAGGCCTGGATCGCCAAGGCGGAGGCCGGCGTCGCCAAGATCGGCAACGGCGGGACGCCGCCGGCGTGGCTCACCGAGCTGAAGATCGACGGCCTGGCCGTCAACCTGCTCTACCGCGATGGGGTGCTGGTCCGGGCCGCCACCCGCGGCGACGGCACCACCGGCGAGGACATCACGCATAACGTGCTGACCATCAAGGACATCCCGCAGCAGCTCAAAGGCAGCAACTTCCCGGCGGAAATGGAAGTCCGCGGCGAGGTCTTCATCCCGTCCAAAGCCTTCGCCGAATTCAACGAAGCTTTGATTGAGGCCGGAAAGGCGCCGCTGGCCAACCCGCGCAACGCCGCCGCCGGGTCGCTGCGGCAGAAGGACCCCGCCGAAACCGCCAAGCGGCCGCTGCGGATGTATGTCCACGGCATCGGCGCCCGCGAGGGACTGCCCACGGCCAGCCAGTCGGACACCTACCGCCAGCTCGCCGAGTGGGGCCTGCCGACCAGCCCGTACTTCGAGGTGCTGCCCGGGCTGGCCGACGTGCTGGACTTCATCAAGCGGTACGGCGACAAGCGGCACAGCCTCACGCACGAGATCGACGGGATCGTGGTCAAGGTGGACGACTTCGCCACCCAGCGCGCCCTCGGCTACACCACCCGCGTGCCGCGCTGGGCCGTGGCGTACAAGTACCCGCCGGAGGAGGTCCACACGAAGCTGCTGGACATCGCCGTCAACGTCGGCCGCACCGGCCGGGTCACCCCGTACGGCGTGATGGAACCGGTCAAGGTCGCCGGCTCCACCGTCGAAATGGCCACCCTGCACAACCAGGAAGTGGTCAAGGCCAAGGGCGTCATGATCGGCGACATCGTGGTGCTGCGCAAAGCCGGCGACGTCATCCCGGAAATCGTGGGCCCGGTCCTGGCGCTTCGGGACCAGCAGGACCCGCCCGTGCGCGAGTTCATCATGCCCACCGAATGCCCGGCCTGCGGCACCCCGCTGGCCCCGGGCAAAGAAGGCGACGTGGACATCCGCTGCCCGAACTCCCGCTCCTGCCCGGCGCAGCTGCGCGAACGCGTGTTCCACCTCGCGGGCCGCGGCGCCTTCGACATCGAGGCCCTCGGCTGGGAAGCCGCCATCGCCCTGACCCAGCCCGCCGAGCCGGACACGCCCCCGCTGAGCACCGAGGCAACCCTGTTCGAGCTCACACCGGAGCAGCTCGCCGACGTCCGGGTCCGCCGGGAGAAGCGCTCCAAAGGGGTGGCCACCGGGGAGTACGAGCTCGTGCCCTACTTCTACACCAAGGCCACCGCGAAGACCCCGTCCAAGCCCACGGCCACGACGGACAAGCTCTTCCGCGAACTCGAGAAGGCCAAGGCCCAGCCGCTCTGGCGGGTCCTTGTGGCGCTGTCCATCCGGCATGTCGGCCCGCGGGCCTCCCGTGCCCTCGCCACGGCCTTCGGCAGCATGGACGCGATCCGGCAGGCATCCGAGGAGGAGCTCGCCGGGGTCGACGGCGTGGGCCCGGTCATCGCCCAGGCACTGACGGAATGGTTCGCCGAGGACTGGCACCGCGAGATCGTGGACCGCTGGGCGGCCGCCGGGGTGCGGATGGCCGACGAACGCGACGAGTCCACCCCGCGGACCCTGGAAGGGCTGACGGTCGTGGTGACCGGCAGCCTCGAGGGCTTCAGCCGGGACGAGGCCAAGGAAGCGATCCTGGTCCGCGGGGGCAAGGCGGCCGGGTCGGTGTCGAAGAACACGGACTACGTGGTGGCCGGCGAGAACGCGGGCACCAAACTGGACAAGGCCGAACAGCTCGGCGTCCCGGTCCTGGACGAGGACGGCTTCCGGGCGCTGCTGGCCAACGGCCCGTCCCCGGCAGCCGGCGACGCGGCCAGTGACACGGACAATGACGCAGACACCATCCCGGAGGACGACGGCGAGGACCACCAGGAAGCAGCCGGCCAATGAGCGCCGGCCCCTCGATCCCTGCCGCGCCCGCGCCCGGCACGGCGGCGCTGCTCGGGCTGGCGAGGTCGGCCGCTGCCGCGGGGGCCGCGGTCCTGGCCGGCCGGCAGGCTGCCGACCTCGGCGTCAGCAACAAGGGCGACTCGGGAGACTGGGTGACCGCCTTCGACCTCGCCGCCGAGGCCGCCGTCCGGGACGTCATCACCGCCGCCCGGCCGCAGGACGCCATCACCGGGGAGGAAGGCGGGACCGTCCTGCCGGCGGAGCCCAGCGGCTACCGCTGGTCCATCGACCCGCTCGACGGCACCACCAACTTCATCCGCAACATCGTCTACTACGCCACCTCGGTGGCGGTGGCGGACCCCGACGGCGTCTGGCTGGCCGGCGTCGTCAGCGCCCCCGCCCTGGGCCGGACCTACTACGCGTCCCGCGGCGAGGGGGCCTGGCTCGAGGAGCAGGGCCGGCTGAGCCCGCTGCTCGGCCCCGTCCCCGGCCGGACCGGCCAGATCCTGGCGACCGGCTTCAGCTACGATCCCGCGGTCCGGGCCGAACAGGCCAGCGGACTGGGCCCGCTGATGGACGGCTTCGCGGACATGCGCCGGCTGGGTTCGGCGGCCCTGGACCTGTGCCTCGTGGCGGACGGCACCCACGACGCCTACGGCGAACGCGGGCTCAACGAGCACGACTTCGCCGCCGGGGCCCTGATCGCGGAGGAAGCCGGCTGCTGGGTGCGGCGGCCGCGGCTGACCAGCCCGCTGGCCGGCGGCCCGTCCGACGACGAGCGCCTGGCCGCGTGGACGTGCGCTGGCTCGCTGGAACTGTCCGGCAAATTCCCGCTCTGAAAGCTCCGTACCGGCGGCACCTCAGCGAAAGGTGATAGTTCAGTCACGGAAACGGCCCTTCCGGAGGGTTCCGGCGCGTGCCGCCCGTACCATTGACAGGTGCCTTCGCAGATCCTCATCCGCCCCGCCGTTCCGGCCGACTACGACGCCGTAGCGCGCATCACCCGGGACGCCTACCTGGCGGCCGGCTACTTCGAGAGCGCCGACCACCCGTACATGCGGCAGATCCAGGACGTCGCCCGCCGGGCGGCGGACGCAACCATCTGGGTCGCGGAGCGGGACGGCCGGATCCTCGGCTCGGTGACGCTCGCGGTCGCGGGGGAGCCCTACGCGGACATCGCCCGCAGCGACGAACTCGAGTTCCGCATGCTCGTGGTGGACCCAGCCGTCCAGCGCAGCGGCGCCGGCAAGGCCATGGTCCAGGCCATCATCGAACACGCCAGGACCCTGCCGGGAATCCACGCCGTGGCCCTCACCACGGGCCTCAGCTGGGAAAGCGCCCACGGCCTGTACCGGAAGACCGGCTTCGTCCGGGCCCCGGAACGTGACTGGCTCGTCCCGGGCACGGACATCAAGCTGCTCGTCTACCGCCAGGACGTCTAGGACATCTCAGCGGGATTCCGCGGCCGACACAAACGCGCCCGGGTTAACAGCCCCTCCGCCATCGGCCCTAAAGTTGTGCCGATCCCTGCGGCAACTGCGAAAGGCACCCCATGCGCAAAACGTTCGGCACCGGCTCCACCTGGGAGCAGACCCTCGGCTACTCCCGGGCCGTCCAAGTGGACAACACCCTCTACATCTCCGCCACCGCAGCCAGCGGCGAGGACGGCATCGTGGGCGAGGACTTCTACACCCAGACCAGCTACATCCTGCAGAAGCTCGGCGCCGTGCTGGCCGAGGCCGGGTTCGGCTTCGAGGACGTGGTGCAGTCCAAGCTGTACCTGACGGACATCAGCAAGTGGGAGGAGGCCGGCCGCGCCCACGGCGAGGTCTTCGGCGAAATCCGCCCCACGCTCTCCCTGGTCCATGTGCTGCCCTTCCTCGACCCGAAGATGCTGGTCGAGATCGAACTCGTCGCCCAGAAGAGCGCCAGCTAGGCACACCCCGCCGCCGGACTCTGGCGGAACGGCCGTGCTTGGGGTAAGACTGGCCCATGACCAGGGCGCACAGACCCCGCCCCGCTGGAGTGCCCGTCGCTGGAGTGCCCATCGTCGGCCAGCTCCGCTCCTATGACAGGACGTGGCTGCGGGGTGACTTGATCGCCGGTGTCACCGTCGCGGCCCTGATCGTGCCCAAGAACCTCGGCTACGCCGGGATCGCGGGCGTCCCGCTGCAGAACGGCCTGTACGCGGCCGCCGCCGGGGCGCTGCTCTACGGGATATTCGGCAGCTGCCGGCAGATCTCGATGGGGCCCAGTTCCGGCCTGGCCGCGGTGGCGGCCAGCGCCGTGCTCGCGGCAGGCATCACGAACGACGCCGATATCGCCTCCTTCGTTGCGGGCATCACGCTCGCCTCGGGGGTCCTGTTCCTGCTGCTCGCCGTGCTCAAGATGGGCTGGATCGCGCAGTTTCTGTCCAGGGCCGTCGTCACCGGGTTCCTCTTCGGTGCGGCGATCGACGTCGTCATCGGGGAGCTTCCCAAGCTCACCGGGACCGAGGTGACCGGCTCCAACCCGATCCAGGAACTGTGGTCCTGGCTCGGAACCCTGGGCGAGGCGCACCTGGCGACGGTGATCGTCGGCGTCATCGCGCTCGCCGTCGTGTTCGGGCTGAAAGCCGTCGCGCCCAAAGTCCCCGGCGCCCTGGTCCTGGTGGTGGGCGGGTTGCTGGCCGCGGCCCTGTTCGATCTCGGGGCCAAAGGGGTGGCCCTCGTTGGTGATGTGCCCCGGGGGCTGCCATCGCTTCAGGTCCCGGACGGTGCGCTGATGTGGGAGCACGCGGGCACCGTGGCGCTCGCGGCGGTGGCGCTGGTCCTGATCGGATTCTCCCAGACCGCCGGGGATGCCCGGGCGTTCGCCGCCAAGCACGGCTACCAGATCGACATCAACCAGGAATCCGTAGCCCAGTCGCTGGCCAATATGGCGGCAGGACTCTTCAAGGGGATGCCGGTCTCCACGAGCCTGTCCGCCAGCTCGCTGAACGACCACTCCGGAGCGAAGACCGGCCTTGCCTCCCTCACCTCCGGGGTCACCGTCCTGCTGACGCTTCTGTTCCTGGCGCCGCTGTTCTCGATCCTGCCCAAGCCCGTGCTGGCGGCGCTGATCATCGAGGCTGTCGTGATGGGCATGATGAACGTGCCGGAGATGCGCCGGCTTGCCCGGGTGCAGAAGTTCGATTTCTGGATTGCGGTCGCGGCGATTGCCGGTACCCTCATCTTCGGCGTCCTGGCGGGCGTGGTCATCGGCATCGGACTGTCGCTCATCTGGCTCGTGCGGGTGGCTACCCACCCGGAGATGCCGGCCCTCGGCCGGGAACCGGGCACCCAGGTCTTCCGTGAAGCCGACGGGCACCCCGGCGATGAGATCCTGCCCGACGTGGCCGTGATCCGGTTCGACGGCGGCCTCTTCTTTGCCACGGCGGACGCCCTGGAGGACCGCCTGCGCGAGGTCATCCACACCCAGCAGGGACTGACTGGAATCGTCATCGACTGCGGAGGCATCAACTTCATTGACTCCCAGGGCGCGGCAAAAATGGCGGAAGTCGTGACCCTCACCCGCGACGCCGGGGTCAACCTGCGCCTCACCCGGCTGAAGCCGGCCGCCCGGGCCGTCCTGGAACGGGACGGCGTGATCGGGCTGATCGGGGCGGACAAGATCCACGGCAACATCCACCGCGCCGTCGAGGCGGAACAGGCGGCGGCAGGCAAGGACCCCGGCGCCGGCTAAAAGCAACACGGGGTCACCTACGGCCCATCTCGCCGCCTCAAAGTCAACTGGTCGTTGCAACGGGCCGGGTTTATGTCATGCTGCGGCGGCGATGAGTTGGCGCATGCGTTGTTTTGGGGTCTCGAGGTTCAGGGTGGGCCGTGGCCGGTTGTTGAGTTTGTCGGCGATGGTGTCGAGGTCCTCGGCGGTGAAGACCGAGAGGTCGGTGCCTTTCTCGAACCAGTGGCGCAGCAGCCGGTTGGTGTTCTCGTTCGTACCCCGCTGCCAGGGTGAATGCGGATCGCAGAAGTACACCCCCGCGTCCAGGGCCAGCTGGATGCGGGGGTACTGGA
>NZ_CP022314.1:2896678-2950896 GCF_003352915.1 Arthrobacter sp. PM3
CGTTCGATCCGGTCGCTGATGCGCAGGGCGCCCATCTTGTCGCAGATCTGGATGATGTTGTGCTTCTCGTGCGTGGCGAACGCGACGTGGTGCATGCGGGGTCCGTTGCCGCCGGTCAGGGCGGTGTCGTGGACGGTCTGCTTGCGGTGCATCCAGGCGGCGTACGTGACGCCGTCGGAGTCCTGGATGTCTTCGGAGACTCGGAAGCCGAGGTCTTCGAGGTACTTGCGGCCGCGCGGGACGTCCGGGGTGACCTGGTTGAAGTGGTCCAGCCGGACGAGTTCGCCGGCGGAGTAGAGGTCGTAGCGCTGGGTGAGGCGCTCCACGTGCTCGACCTCGTAGAAGAACTCGTAGGGGAAGCCCAGCGGGTCCTCGACGCGGACGGAGTCGCCGATGCCCTTGGTGAAGCCGTCCTTGCGGCGTTCGGTGCGGCAGCCGAGTTCCTTGTAGTAGGCCTCGGCGGCGTCGACCTCGGCGGGGGATTTCACCCGGTAGGCGAAGGCGGCGACGGCGGCGATGGGGCCCTTGCGGAGCACCAGGTTGTGGTGGATGAACTCCTCGAGGGAGCGCAGGTAGATCGCGTTCTCGTCTTCCTCGGTCACGTGCAGGCCGAGCAGGTCCACGTAGAAGGCGCGGGACTTGGCGAGGTCGGTGACCACGATTTCCATGTAGGCGCAGCGGACGATGTCCGGGGCCGGGACGCTGGGGGTGGGGATGACGTTGCTCATGGTGTTCTCTCTTCGTTGAGTGAGGGTTCTGCTGCAGCGGCTGGATGTGGTCCTACTTGCGTGTGCCGAAGCGAGGGGAGTGGGCTTCGTTGAGATTGATCTGCACGGACTGCTGTGTCGTGTAGAAATCCACTGAGCGGTAGCCGCCTTCGCGACCGAGACCGGAGGCTTTGACGCCGCCGAAGGGGGTGCGGAGGTCGCGGACGTTGTTGGAATTGAGCCACACCATGCCTGACTCGATGCCGTTGGCGAAGTTGTGGGCCCGCTTGAGGTTTTCGGTCCAGACGTAGGCCGCGAGCCCGTACTTGGTATTGTTCGCGAGTTCGAGGGCCTCTTCATCGTTCTCGAAGGGTGTGATCGCCACGACGGGACCGAAGATCTCCTCCTGGAAGATCCGCGCGTCAGGGGCCACATCCGCGAAGACGGTCGGGGCGACGTAGTTTCCGGAGGTGAAGCCCTCGGCGCGGCCACCGCCGGCGAGGAGCCGGCCCTCGGACTTGCCGATCTCGATGTAGCTCAGGACCTTCTCGCAGTGGTTGGGATGGACGAGCGATCCTACTTCCGTGGCCGGGTCGCTGGGCAGCCCGACGACGATGTTCTTGGCGCGTTCGGCGAAGCGGGTGACAAAGTCGTCGTAGATGTCCCGGTGCACCAGCACCCGGCTGCCGGCGGTGCAGCGTTCGCCGTTGAGGCTGAAGACGCCGAAAACGGTGGCATCCAGGGCCGCTTCGATATCCGCATCGGCGAAGATCACGGCCGGGCTCTTGCCTCCCAGTTCAAGGGAAAGGCTCTTGAATTGCGGCGCGGCCGCGGTGGAGATCGTCGCCCCGGTCGAGCTGTCGCCCGTGAAGGAAATGATGGGCACGTCGGGGTGCCTGACCAGGTAGTCCCCGGCAACGCCGCCGGATCCAAAGACCAGGTTGAAGACGCCGTCGGGCAGGCCGGCCTCGCGGAAGATCTCCGGCCAGAGGACGGCGGAGAGGGGGGTGTAGCTTGCAGGCTTCATGACCACGGTGTTGCCGGTGGCGATGGCCGGGGCGAGCTTCCAGGACTCCTGCATGAACGGGACGTTCCAGGGGGTGATGAGGCCGGCGACGCCGATCGGCTTGCGGTTCACGTAGTTGATCTGGCGGCCGGGGACCTTGAAGGCGTTGTCTTCCTGGGCCACGATCAGGTCGGCGAAGAAGCGGAAGTTCTCAGCAGCACGGCGGGCCTGGCCCTTGGCCTGGGTGATGGGAAGCCCAGAGTCGAAGCTTTCGAGTAAGGCAAGTTCGTCGTCGCGGGATTCGACGATGTCGGCGATCTTGTGCAGCACACGCGAGCGTTCCCGTGGGAGCATCTTCGACCACGGGCCTTCCTTGAACGCGCGCAAGGCGGCCGCCACGGCGAGGTCGACGTCCTCCTCGTGGGCAGAAGCGGCCGTCGCGTAGTTCTCATTCGATACCGGGTCCAGGACGGCGAAAGTCTTGCCACTGATCGAGTCGACGAATTTCCCATCTATGAAGTGCTGCAGGTGTGTCGGGAGGTTTTCGGGAATGAAGTGTTTAGCGGTCTCTACTGAGGTCGTCATCGATGAAGTCCTTTTCGCTAAGGGTGGGCTGGTTGGTCGGAGCTTGCGGGGCGGGAGCTGAGGGCGGCAACCCGCGCCGAAGAATCAAGTACGAAATCGTATACGAAACTATGCACTGTCACTGTGATGCGGGTCAAGCTTTTTTCCCAGCCTCGCAACCCCCATGTCCGCGTCTTGTGGCTTGGCCCACAGTCAACCGAGCTAGTGCTCAATTGTTCTTTTATAGAATATGGTGTTCTATTATCGAACACTAAGCTAGCCACGAAGAAGTGAGGAAAGCCCGTGCAGTTCCACCATCACGGCTACGTATCCGGAGACCCGAGGGCCCAGGCGCCCGCGGGAGTCGGCATTGAGCGGCTCAGTGAGCTCCCTGATGAAGTCGATGTGCTCATCGTGGGCAGCGGGCCTGCCGGCATGCTGACGGCCGCACAATTGTCGCAGTTTCCAGGTGTTACCACCCGGATCGTCGAGCGCCGGCCCGGCCGCTTGGCCATTGGGCAGGCTGACGGTATCCAGGCCCGGAGCGTAGAGACGTTCCAGGCCTTTGGTTTCGCGGAGCAAATAACAGCTGAGGCGTACCGGATTACTGAGATGGCGTTCTGGAAGCCGGACCCCGCCGACCATTCAAAAATCGTCCGCAGTGCGCGGGCAGTCGACGACCCGGCAGGGATCAGCGAGTTCCCGCACCTGATCGTGAACCAGGCACGCGTGTTGGACTATTTCGCCGAGTTCATGGCCAACTCTCCGGCCCGTATGCGGCCGGACTACGGGTATGAATTCGTGGGCCTGGAGGTCACTGGTGAGGGTGAATACCCCGTCACGGTGACCCTTGCCCGCACCTCGGGCCCGGATGAAGGCCGCGAACGCGTGGTCCGTGCCAAGTACGTCGTCGGTGCGGACGGGGCGCGCAGTAAGGTGCGTTCAGCGATTGGTTGCACGTTGGCCGGGGACCAGGCCAACCACGCATGGGGTGTCATGGACGTGCTGGCAGTGACAGACTTCCCGGATATCCGTTTGAAGTGCGCCATACAGTCCGGAGAGGGCGGGAGCATCCTGCTGATTCCCCGCGAAGGCGGACACCTGTTCCGCATGTACGTAGACCTCGGAGAAGTCGCTGCCGACGATCACGGCGCGGTCCGCAAGACCACCATCGAGCAGATCATCGCCAAGGCCAACGACATCCTCCGCCCGTACACCCTCGATGTCCGCAACGTGGCGTGGCACAGCGTCTACGAGGTAGGCCACCGCCTCACGGACAGGTTCGACGATGTCCTCCCGGAGGAACGCGGTACGCGCAGTCCCAGGGTGTTCATCACCGGCGATGCCTGCCACACCCACAGCGCCAAAGCCGGCCAGGGCATGAACGTCTCCATGCAGGACGGGTTCAACATCGGCTGGAAGCTCGGTCACGTCCTGGAGGGCCGCAGCCCCGAAACCCTCCTGGACACCTATTCCGCCGAGCGGCAGATCGTGGCGAAGAACCTGATCGACTTCGATAAAGAATGGTCCACGCTCATGGCCAAGAAGCCGGAGGAGTTCACGGATCCCACCGAACTGGAAACCTTTTACACCAGCACCGCGGAATTCCCCGCCGGCTTCATGACCCAGTACGGGCCCTCCATGCTCATTGCCGAACCTAAGCACCAGGACTTGGCCACCGATTTCCCGATCGGCAAGCGCTTCAAGTCCGCCCCCGTGCAGCGGGTCTGCGATACCAACCCCGTCCACCTCGGCCACCATGCGAAAGCAGACGGCCGCTGGCGCATCTACGTCTTCGCTGATACCGCAACGGCCGGCACCCCGGGACCCGTGGCGGACTTCGCCGAGTGGCTCGCGACCGCGAGTGACTCCCCGCTGGCCGCGACACCGTTAGACCTTGATCGCGACGCCTGGTTCGACGTCAAGGTGATCTATCAGCAGGACCACACCGGTGTGGACATCAACGCCGTCCCGGCCGTCTTCAAACCCACCGTCGGGCCGTTCAAGCTCACCTACCTGGAGAAAGTCTTCGGAACCGATCCAGCGGCCGACATCTTCGACCAGCGCGGCCTCAGCCGCGACGGCGTGGTCGTCGTCGTGCGCCCCGACCAGTACGTCGCGAACGTTCTCCCCCTGACCGCGACGGCGGAACTGGCCCTGTTCTTCGCCGGGCTCCAGACCACGGCGCGGAGCTACGAGTTGGCCTAGAAACCTGAGTTCGCCAAGCGGCCTCCTGGCCGTTTAATGGTGACCTGACGGGATCGCGTCGAAGCATCAAGCTAAAGCGTTGAATAGCAGCCTAGGGGCGAACAAAAGGTGGCCTCGAACAGATTTGTTCGAGGCCACCTTTTCGTGAACCTACACTGTGCCGTGGGATGGCAGTCGCCAGACTTCTTCCCCTTCACTTCTCAAGTACAGACGGCGGCCGCCGCCGTCACTGAGGTGAAGCCAGAGGATTTCACCGTCTTCGGTCACGGTGTCCACCGATCCTGCTGACACCTCCGTACCGTTCATGACTAGCAGTACTTCATCACCGGGACCTAACTTCGTCCAATCAGAGATGTACTCGCCGGTTTCCGTACTTGGTTCCCCAACCTTTGGGTTCGTTCCACCCAGGGGTTGAATAAGGGACGGCCGCCGTCCCTGGAGCAGGGCACCGGGCGAGCCGTGGTGCCTCATGGCTGGCCTGCGTGCTTGAGCGAATCACCGGGGCTAAGGGCAAGACCGCCTGGATCGACTGATATCATCCCGCCGTCCACCGGTATCACGGCGGCATTAACGTAGGAGGCCTTGTCCGAGAGCAGCCAGGCGATAACGTCGGCTACTTCTGCGGCCTCTGCGGGCCTGCGGGCCGGCACAAAGGAGGTTGCTGCCTTGTATGCGTCGTCGGAGCTTAACCCCAGTTCTGCTCCGTATTCCTTCATCTCCATGTCGGCCATTTCGGTCCTTGTCCAACCGGGGCAGACGACGTTGGCCCTCACGCCACGGGGACCGTAGTCAACGGCGATGGACTGAACCAGCATCGCCAGGCCGGCTTTGGTTGCGCTGTAGCCGGCCGTGCCTGCCGTCGCCCTAAGGGCAGCCGCGGAGGACACGCCGACGATCGCGCCGTTGGTATCGAGCAAGTGGGGCATCGCTTCACGGATCAGGCGGAAAGGACCCGTGAGGTTTGTTCCGATCATGGCGTCCCAGTCCTCGTTCGACAATTCCCCTGCTGATCCCGGGCGGACAATTCCGGCGTTCAGAACCAGTCCGCTGACAGAGCCAAATCGGGCGAGCGCCGACTCGACAAGCCTGCTCACATCCTGCTGCAAGCAGGCGTCGGCTACCACCGGGAAAGCGCCGGTTGCCTCCGCTATCCGCTGCAACGGCTCGGCGCGGCGACCGGAGATTACCACCTCCCATCCCTGTGCCCTAAGCGCGCCCGCCGCGGCGCTGCCTATCCCCGTGCCTCCTCCTGTAACGATTGCGACTGGACGGTTGCTCATGTGGTTCCTTTGCATTGATGGCTAACGTGCTGTGTTAAAGACCGATGCCCACGCTTCAGGGGAGGCGTGGGCATCGGTCAGGTGCTTGGGTGCGTCCGGTCAGCCGTTGATGACTTGGGGGACACCGACGGCTTTGAGGCCTTCGACGCCGAACTCGAGGCCGTATCCTGATTGCTTGGCGCCACCGAACGGGATGCGGGGGTCAACGGTGCCGTGCTTGTTGATCCACACCGTGCCTGCTTCGATCCGGCCTGCAACTTCGCGTGCAAGGTCGAGGTTGCTGCTCCAGACGGAAGCGCCGAGGCCGACATCCAGGCCGTTGGCTTTCTCTACGGCTTCATCGATGGTGCTGTATTTGATGATTGGCAGCGCGGGACCGAACTGTTCCTCGGCGACGAGCGGGTTGTCGTTGTCGATGTCGGCCACGAGGGTGGTGGGGTAGAAGTAGCCGGGCTGGCCGGTGTCCGGGTTCCCGCCGAGCAGCACGCGCGCGCCGGAATCCTTGGCCGCGTTTACAAGGTTGGTCACGATGTCGTACTGCGACTTGTTCTGCAGCGGTCCGAGGACGTTTTTCTCGTCCAGGCCGTTGCCCATTGGCATGGCGGCGGCAACCTTGGTCAGCTCATCGCATACTGCCTCGTAGATGTCTTCGTGGACGTAGAGTCGCTTGAGGGCTGCGCAGGTCTGGCCGGTGTTGATGAATGCACCCCAAAAGACGTCCTCGGCGATGGCCTTCGGATCGGCATCCGGCAGCACGATGCCGGCGTCGTTGCCGCCCAGTTCCAAGGTCAGGCGTTTGACGGTGTCGGCAGAGGACTTGATGATAGCGCGCCCGGCGGCGGTGGAACCGGTAAACATAACTTTGCCGATCGCCGGGTGCTCAGTGAGGCGCGCCCCTACGTCCCGTCCACATGAAACAGCCGTCAGGATCCCCTCTGGCAGAGCTTCGTTAATAACCCTGACCAAGGCCAAGACGGACAGGGGAGTGTTCCCTGAAGGCTTGACCACCACCGTATTGCCCATCCGCAAGGCCGGCGCAAGCTGCCATACGGCGATCATCATGGGCCAGTTCCATGGTCCGATCGCGGCCACGACGCCGATCGGCTTGTAGTGGAGCTGGGCGCGGGTTTCACCGTCGTCGACGACAGTTTCCGGCTTCAGTTCGATGGTTGCCGCCGACCGCAGCCAGGCTGCGCAGGCGCCGACCTCGAAGCGTGCGTTGGGTCCGTTCAGGGGTTTGCCTTGCTCGCGGGAGAGGATCTGTGCCAGTTCCTCGGCTGAGCGTTCCACGGCGTCGGCTGCTTTCAGCAGCGCCTCGGACCGTCCCTCATGGCCGAGAGCGGCCCACGAGGGCTGGGCGGCTTGGGCTGCAGCTACCACCGTTTCCAGGTACTCGAGATCATGGATCGGCGCCTCACCAACAACCCCTCCGGTAGCAGGATCAAGAATCGTGCGCGTCGGGCCGGTAAATGAGGTGATGTCATCCAGTAGTGATTCGTGAGTTTTCATGTGGTTCTCCTCTTCGAGTGGTGTTTTGCGTTGTCCGGGGGGCCGGGCTGGAGATTTACGAGAATTCGAGTGCCGGTTGGGCTGATCGTGCCAAATATCCGAAGTCAGCGACGATGCTGGTCCCGTTGATGGGCGCGCTGACCGGGGATGCGAGGAATGCTGCGTGGCGCCCGATCTGCTGTGCATCAATAACGGGAAGCCCGGTGCCCGCAAAACCTTGCGGCCGACCAAGGTCCGCGCGGGACATCGGAGTGTCAACCACGCCCGGGCACAAGCAGTTCACCCTCAGTCCGTCGTGATCGACGCTCAGAGCCTTGGTCAGCATCAGCACGGCACCCTTGGAGGTGCTGTACGGCGTCATGCCCTCGAACGCCACGAGCGCGGAGTCGGAAGCGAGGAACACGATGGATGCAATGTCACTTCGCTTTAGCAGCGGTATGGTGTGCTTGGCGACCAGGAAGTTCCCGCGGACGTTGACAGCCATAACGCGGTCCCAGTCTTCGACGGTAATGTCCTCTGCCGTTGCCCCCACGGGGCCTGATACTCCGGCGCAGCCGATAACGGTGTCCAGTTGACCGTAAAACTCGTCCAACCTTTGCACGACGGCGCGCACGTCGCTTTCGTCCGTGACGTCCGCTTGGGCGAATTCGACATCATGGCCCCTGCTGATCAGCTCCTCCGCAACTGCAGCGCCCGCCGTGTTCCGGTCAACAATGAAAACCTTCGCTCCTTCGGCGGCAAGGGCTTCGACGCACGCCCGTCCGATGCCGGAGCCGCCCCCCGTCACCAGAGCTACACGGTTTCGCAGTCCCATATCCAAGGTCTTGTCCGATCTCCTGCTTACTGCCGGGGCCGTGGGCGTCCCGGCGCCCCACCTGGCATGGAGGAAGGTGCCCAGTCCCGGGCGGGAGGTGTCCAGCCGAGCGGCTGGACACCTCCCAATGATTAATGCTTGTGAGTGTCCGCCGGGTACACGGTGGTGTTAAGGACGCTGAGCCGCGAGTTGAACGGCAGGATGACCGGTTCGTTGGCGGGGTCGTCCCAACCGAACATCCGGCCAATGGAACGCTCCTCGCGCAGGTCAACCAACAGCACGGCCTCAACACACATGACCTTTTCCGTCCAGAAGAAGATGAACAGGTCCTCGGCAACTTCCCAGGTCATGCAGCGGTCAGTGTCAGCCAGACCGGCCTCGCCGCCGCGAATGCAGTTCCAAGTGAACGTGCCCGGGTTGAGGTAAATGTGCTCGTAGGTTTCGACGTCGCTGTAGCGGTAGAAGATCCGCTTGCCAACCAGGCCGCTGGAACGCTCGTGCTTCACATCGGCACCGTTGATGTTGACCTGGCTGAAGTCCGTGGTGCTGCGGGTCCTGCCGTCAACGTCGAGGAAGCGCGATACGCCGGTGGTGGCGGCGCCGGTGTTGCGGTCAAGGATGACGGTGATGTTTTCGGCGTTGAACCCTTCGCCCCGTACGAAGTCGATGATGAAGATGCCGGGCCTTGCCTCGATGGCCTTGTAGGTGGCCTCGCCGCTGGTCTTTTCCTCGCCCCGCCTCTCGGTCCAGAGAAGGGAGGACTCGTTCTGGAATGCGTAGTCGGCTGTGTAACCGTCGGCAGGCAGCGTCAGGGTCGTGCCCGCGAGAGCGGCGGAGGCCGGAAGGGTTTGGTCCCCGAAGCCTTCGAGCATGGCGGATACCGGCGGCCACTGATCTTCCGGAATGAAGTCCTGGATGTCAACTGAAGTCATGGTTGTTTTCCTTGTTCTTGTTACTTTGTGGGATGGACTGATGGAAGTTGCAGGCGGCGCTCAGCCGACGACAGCGGCGAAGTCAATTTCCTTCTTTTGTGCCCCTCGGGCGAGGCCGGCGACGAAGAAGAGGGGGATGGCCAGCAGCAGCCACCGGGCGGCACCGCCCGCGCCGCCGAGCAGCGCGTCGTAGTTATCCAGGGTCAGGTACCCGATGACGATGAAGGCGAGGAAGGACAACGCGGGCGCGATGACCGTAACCCAAAGGTTGTCCCGCATCCGGTTCCGTGCAAAGAACACGATGATCGCGGCCGAGGTGACCAACAGGATGGTGATGAATCCCGCGGTGCCCAGTGCGACGAACCAGGAGAAGACTGTGGTGATGGGGTCGGCGCCGGCAAAAAGGAAGGCGCTGATGATCAGCAGAACGACGATGCCGTTGATCAGGCCGGCAACGTGCGGTGCACCGGTCGTTGACACGGCAGACAGCCGTGCCGGCAGCGCCCCGGAGCGTCCGAGCGAGAAGAGGTACCTCGAGAACATGTTGGACAGACCCAGCAGCATGGCGAGGAAGCTGGTGACGACCAGGACCTGCATGGTCATGCTCAGCCAGTAGCCGGCACTGTTGTCCGCCAGATCGAAAATCATGCTGGCAGGATTTTCGGTCGCAACGGTTTGAATGTTGTCAATGCCGATGGCGCCACTGATGGCCCAGGTCGAGATGGTGTAGAAGATGCCGACGAAGGCAATAACGAAGTACGCGGCGCGGGGGATGGTCCTGCGCGGGTCCTTAGCTTCCTCAGCGAACACCACGGTGGCTTCGAAGCTTGTAAAGCAGGCGAAAGCGAACAGCAGGGAAATACCCAGGCCCGGACCAAAGACGTTGGCTCCGGTAAAGCCATCAAAGCTGAAAATGCCGAAGCCCTTTTGTGCGATGAGCGAGATCACGAGGGCTGCCACCGCGAATGCCTCACCCAGGATGAGAATCCCCAGGACCTTAAGGCTCGCGTCCACGCCCCGCATCGTCAGCCCGGTGACCACTGCAAGCAGTACAGCGATCCAGATGTAAACCGGCACACTGATTCCCGTAAGTCCTTCAACCAGGAGCTGCGCGAAGACACCAAACTGGGACCACAATCCGATTTGCAGGCTGAGGTACGTGACGATGGCGATCCCAGCACCGCCGGTAGCCCACTTGGTGCCAAGCCCTTTCGCCATGTAGGCGACGAAGCCGCCCGCGTTGGTGATGTGCTGGCTCATCCGCAGGTACCCCACGGAGAACAGTGCAACCAGAAGGGCGGCAATTACATAGATCACGGGCGTTCCAGCTCCGGTCGCCGAAAACAGGACGGGGCTGGCGCCTACCACGGCCGCCATGGGAGCTGCCGCAGCGATGGCAAAGAACGCGATGGCTATGACACCGAGCTTGTTGGCCCTCAACCGCACGGGAACGTCTATGGGGCCGTGCGCTTCAAGCCCGGGCTGCACTGCAGATACGACTGGTTCTTGATTCATCCGTTGGCTCTTTCAAAGAGTGCATGGCCTGTAGCCGATGCGGAAGACATATGGAAAATCCCTGCGCCACCCGCGCCGCACTGCGCTGGGGAAATGGGAGGGGAAACGTTCACTCCGGCTGCGGTCGGGGTAGTGATCCCAACCACAAGCGAAACTCTACGCTTGTTTAGTTCTTGCTGTCAACGACTCCTATTTCCCGCCCTGGGCACGATAAACTCGGTTCATGAAGCAACCTTCAGGCCGCCTGCCTTACGGCGACGGGCGGGAAGCCCTGCTCGCCGCTGTCATCGACGTGGTGGGCCGAAAGGGACTCAGGGGCGTCACCTACCGTGCCGTTGCGGCGAAGGCCGGCGTTAACCACACCCTGGTGACTCATCACTTTGGTTCAATCGAGGGCCTCTTGTCGGCCACCATGGAATGGGCAGTCCAAAGGTCCATCGAGGAAACAGGACTGGAAAGGATTGGGGACTTCGACGAGGAGTTTGCTGATTCGCTGATTGCAACCGTGTCGGCCGAGCCGGAATTGCAGCTGTTCCAGTTTGAAATGCTGCTGGAGTCGAGACGCAATCCTGAGGTACGGAAGCTGGTGCAGCGGCTGTACGCCAATTACATGCAGACCGTGGAGGACGCCCTTCTGAAGCGGGGGCTGCCGGCAGATGATTCGATATCCCTTGCCATCTTTGCCGCTTTGGACGGGCTCATGCTTCAGTTCCTGACAATCAGCGACCCGGTCAGGATCCGGGCCGCTGTTGTGCAGGTCGGTAAGCTCGCCGCCGAACTCGAAGCGCGACGCGGAGCGTCCCGCGACCCCGGCGATGAGGTCCAGCCGATATCGGAGAAGGCCGGGACTTTCCCCGTAGCTTAGCGGCGGCCCGGAGGAAGTCAGGCTATGCGGCGACGGTCGTGGTCGTGTCTCCGGGCGGGCTTGCCATGCTGGGCAATCCCGTGCCCGGCCCAGGCGCATCCCCACCCAGCGGCAAAACAGGGTGTGGACATTGTCAACACTTATATCCGCTTTATTGAGGGTAGTAGGGGCGGCGTCCGGTGTCAGGTTTGGACCTCCGGGGTCATTGTGGCTGAGTCAGAACAGAACGAAACCGAGCCAAATCCGACGAGCTCTCACCACAGCCTGGCGTCAGCTTGGGGCGTGCCTCAGCTGTACTGAAGAATATGTCCGGTTCTCCGAACGCCTCCCTTGGAGCCCTCGGTGGCGCGACCATTGGTTGCTGACAGATCGCGTTCACCCTTCGTCAGCTGAAGCTTCAGCATTCGGCGACGTTGAGTGCGAGGCGGCCCCGTGAAGTTTCTTTCTACCTGGGTGCACTGTAGTGCCGAAGCCCGGGCCGGTCTCCGGGTATGGATGGACGAAGCCCAGGGTGGCCCGGCCGTTCTCGTCGATGAGCCGGCCAAGGTGCTTGCTCATTCCGAAAACTACGCTCCGATCCACAATCCGGGCGCTGGGAACTGCTGCTTCCAGGGCCGCCTCGAACCGCATGACATCGGTGAGTTCCCGCAGCCATACGGCCACGACCATGTTGTACTGGCTTGCCACGGCCAGCGCCGTCCGGGCCTCGGGGATCCGCGCCATGAGTCCGTGCATTTGCTCGATGTGTTTGGCCGCGGTGCGCACGAAGTACCAGGCATAGACTGGCCAGCCGGTCACGCTTCTGGCCACGTCGGTACGGATCCGCAGTTTGCCGTCGGCTCGCATGCGGGCCATGCCGTCAGCCACCCGTTGTTCGCTGAGGCCGTGTTCGGCTGCGATGCGGCTGACGGGACGGCGGCCGTCCTCCATCAGGCAATGCACCAAGGCGAGTTCGACGTCGGGATGCACAGTCCGCGGTGCCCGCGCCCGAGGCGGCTTGGGCTTGGCGATCTTGGCCGCCTCCTGCGAAGAGAGAGAGCGCAGTCTCCAGTCGGAGGCCTCCATGATCATTTCGGTGACCAGATGCGTTTGGGTGTTCCGGATTCCTTCCAATGCGCCGATTTGGTTGGTGACTACATCCCAAACAGCCCTGGGGTTCTCGGCCAGTACGGTGGCGAGCAGGTCCCGCCCTCCTGAGGTGTGGTCGAGGGTCATCACGGCGGGTAGTTGCGCCATCTGACGTGCAACGTCACTGGTGTGTTGCGGCAGGCAGGTGATGTCCACCAAGGCCGAGGCGCCTGTCGGGAAGATCCCCGTGACCCACGCGAGGCCACGTTCCCGCAATGATTCCCAGCGCCGGGCCAGCGTCACGGCGTCAACGCCAATCACCGGTGCCAGCTCAGTCCACGGTGCCCGGCCCTCAATCTGCAGAGCATGGATCATGCGTTCCTCGAGCGGGTCCAGCACATATTCCTTCACAGGATGAAGACTATCCGGGGAAAGCTTCAATTTCACCTGTCAGAAACATACCCCCTTGATGATTGTGTGATCCCGTTCACTACTCATAAAAATCGGAGTGCACATGCGTTCACTTGCGCAGACATCCAAACCGGCTGGGGGAGTTGTTGGCTTTCTGGTTGTCATGGAGATCGGCAGCGGCATCCTGCAGGGCTGGCTGAGTCCACTGTTTTCCTCGATCGGACAGCATTACGGCGTGTCGGCCGCGTCCCTGAACTGGATCAGCGCGGCCTACCTGCTGTCCACAGCGCTGGTGGTCCCCCTGCTCTCAAAACTGGGTGACATCTTCGGCCACAAACGTCTCCTGATGATCTCCACCGCGATCGTCGCCGGCGCATCAGTCCTTGTGGCCGTGGCACCGAGCTACGAGCTGTTCCTTCTGGGCCGGGCCATCCAGGCGCCATTGGCCGTCTTCCTGCCCCTTGAGTTCGCGATTGTCCACCAGCGCGACTCGGAAAGATCAGGACGCAGCATCGGCAGGCTCGTGGCGGCCCTAACCTTGGGCGCCACATTTGGCGGTCTGCTGTCCGGCTTTGTCCTGGACGCCGTAGGCAGCCTCTCGATAACCCTGCTCGTGCCGGCCATCTTCGTTGCCCTCTGCGTCCCGGGTATCGCGATCTTCGTGAGGGAGACCCCGCTGCGCACCCAAGGCCGGGTCGATTATCTCGGAGCCGTACTGCTCGGCGGTGGCCTGGTGGCCGTCCTGGGTGGGGCATCCAATCTTGCAACGTGGCCTCCGCTGGCAACCGCAGCGGCCATGCTGGTGGGCGGCCTCCTGCTGGTGGCCTGGGTTGTGTCTGCCCGACGCATCCAACACCCACTGGTGGACCTGAACATGCTGCTCCGCGGCGGTATCGGTTTGCCCATCTTCGTCGCATTCCTCTACGGAGCCACGCTCTTCGGGGCCCAGGCGCCCATCTCCATCTACCTTCGCACAGATCCTTCCACCCAAGGCTTCGGCTTCGGCGCGTCGGCATCCACTGCCGGACTGGTACTGAGCGTCCTTGCCGTCGCAGCCTTCATTGGCGCTTCCCTTGGGGACCGTGTTTCAAGGGTCCTCGGAGGTGCACGCACCGTGGCGTTGGGCGGCGCGCTTGGGGCGATCGCATTCGTGCTGATGATCCTCATCCCAGGCAGCCTTGTAATCTTCACGGTGTGGCTGGCGGTCTCGGGCCTGGGTTCAGGCCTTGTCATCAGCTCTCTGCCAACGCTGGTGGTTCAACGCGCCAAAGCCGATTCAGTCGGCATCGCCTCGGGACTCTACAACACCGCACGCACGGCGGCAGGCGGCGTCGCGGGGGCGCTCTTCGCCCTGCTGATGGCGGCCCTTTCAACACCCACCACAACCGGCACACGCGCGGCCACACAGCTTTCTTTCCACGCGGTGTGGTGGATCTGCGCCGGACTCTCTGTCGCTTTCGCCCTCGCCGTCCTCTTCATCAAGCGCCCGCAAGCCGTCGCTCCGGCGGTCCAGCCGGTCGCCGTTGCCGAAACCCTCGAACCCATCAACTGATCAGGCAAAAGGAAGAACATCATGACAATTTCAGTGGACACCCGGACAATCAGCCAGCAACTGCGCGAGATTGTACGAACCTCGGTTGCCGACGCCGGACCTTCCCTCCTCGAACTCAGCCACAAGATCCACTCTCTCGCCGAGGTCTCCTGGGAAGAGCACCAATCCGCCTCGCTAGTAGCATCGTTCCTGCGTGAGAACGGCTTCGACGTCACCGAGGCCGCCTATGGGTTGCCTACTTCCATCGAAGCCGTGTACGGCACCGGTGAGCTGACTGTCGTCGTCTGCGCCGAGTACGACGCACTGCCGGAAGTCGGCCACGCCTGCGGCCACAACATGATCGCCGCCGCAGGAGTTGGCGCCGTGTTGGCCCTCAAGCCAGTGGCCGACTCCGCCGGACTGCGCATCAAGCTCCTGGGCACGCCCGCCGAGGAACACGGCGGAGGCAAAGTGTCGCTGCTGCAGGCCGGCGCGTGGGAAGACGCTGCCTTCTCCCTCATGGTCCACGGTGCAACCGGCCCCGACCGTAGCGTCGCAGCTATGGGGGTCGCCGCCGTCGAACGTTTTGAAGTGCAGTACAAAGGCAGCGAAGCCCACGCAGCCGGAGCCCCCGACAAAGCCATCAACGCCGGGGCCGCCGCGAGCCTTGCCTTGGTGAACATGGCCATGCTGCGCCAGCACCTCCCGAAGAACGCCAACATCAACGCCTTCATCTCCCACGGTGGAGGAGCCACCAACGTCATCGCCGGGGAAACCACTCTCCAGGTGGAAGTTCGTGCCGGGGACATCGACGTCTGGCGTGGCCTCAAGCGCCGCGTGCTGGCCTGCTTCGAAGGCGCCGCTATCGCCACTGGATGCACCTGGACGCACCACCAAACCGAACACCCTTACGCACCCCTGAATACCCACAATGGGCTGGGTAAAGCCTGGGACAACAACATGGGAGAAATCGGCCGGCCCGTGGACACCACCCCGATCTTCGGCGGCGGATCCACGGACATGGGCAACGTCTCTCAAGTCATCCCCGCCCTGCACGGCATGGTCTCGGTCCGCGACAGCACAGCCGTACCGCACCACCCGAACTTCACCGCTGCAGCATCATCCCCGGAAGGCGACCAAATGGTCCTCGATGGCGCAACCGTCATGGCCCTGACCGTCCTGGACGCCGCCCTCGACCCAGCACTCCGGGCCGAACTGCTGGAACTGCAGGCCGCCCGGGAGCCGGGCGCTACGACAACCACGCTGGAAGCCTGAGGTCAGGTTCCGCAACCAGAGCCGCTAGGCAGGCGCAGTTGTCGAAGGCTCCGAATTCAGGATGGCCGGCCACACGTGATGATGAGCCTGCCATCTCACCGGGGCCGCGGCGATTCTGACGTTCACACCGGAGCCACAGGCTCACGCCCATTAGGGCCGGCCCCCTTCTTCCTCCCGCGCCAGCGCGGAACCAACCCCCTCGAAAGGAAAGCAATGACCATCGACAGCACCACGCCACCCGGCACCCTGCACACCGACCACCTGGGCGCGCTCACCGAGCGGACGTCGGCCGCCGCCCCTGAGTTCACGGCGATGGCCGACGCGATCTGGGACGACCCGGAAATGCGCTGGGAGGAATTCCGCGCCCAGGAAAAGCACCAAGCTGCCGCCCGATCACACGGATTCACGATCACAGAGAAGGTGGCCGGCATTCCGACGGCCTTCCACGCAGAACGCGGAACCGGGGGGCCCGTCATCGCCTTCCTGGGTGAATACGACGCACTGGCCGACATCAGTCAGGAGTCCGGGAACCCGCTGCGCACCCCGGACCCGGCGAACACCTCCGGCAACGGGCACGGCTGCCACCACCACCTGCTCGGCTCCGGTGCGCTGCTAGCCGCTGTGGTCACCGCCGAGTACTTCGAGGCGGCGGGCATCGAGGCCCGGGTGCGCTACTACGGCTGCCCGGCCGAGGAGGCGGCCGCCGGAAAGACGTTCATGGTCAAGGCCGGGGCGTTCAATGACGTCGACGCGGCCGTGACCTGGCATCCGACGCCCCTCACCCGAAGCCGCCAGTCCCTGACGCTGTCGTACTCGCAGGTCTACTTCCACTTCACGGGCCTGGCGGCCCACGCAGGAGCGATGCCCCATCTCGGGCGCTCCGCGCTGGACGCCGTCGAACTGATGAATGTCGGCGTAAACTTCCTGCGGGAGCATATGCCCGACTCCGCACGCGTGCACTATGCGATCACCGATGCAGGCGGCCGTTCCCCCAATGTGGTCCAGGCCCATGCCAGCGTCTACTACGTGATCCGCGCCGAGGACACGCGCCAAATGAGGGACCTCCACGAGCGGGTTGTGCGGATCGCCCGCGGTGCAGCGCTGATGACGGAGACGGAACTGGAGATTGAGTTCGACGGCGCGTGCGCCGAGGTGCTGCCCAACGAGGTGCTCGAGCGCACCCTGGAGGGCGTCCTGCAACAGCTCGGCCCGGTGCCGTTCGATGCCGCCGACCAACTCGCCGCCACCGAGTTCGCTATTGGCCTTGATGGCCGGGAGATTGCCGCAGCGAAGCGGCTCGTCGGCTGGGACGTGCGCGATGAACGCGCCCTGCACGACGAGGTCGCCCCGTATTCTCCGGAACAGCCGCGCCCGCAGATGACAGGCTCAACGGACGTGGGCGACGTCAGTTGGGTGGTGCCCACGGTACAGATCTCGTCCGCCACCGCGGCGCTGGGCACTCCTTTCCACGCTTGGCAAACCGTGGCGCAGGGCAAAATGCCGGCCGCGCACAAGGGCATGATCCATGCTGCTACCTCGATGGCTGCCACAGCCGCTGCCATCGTCATCGACCGCGAAGTTCTGACAGCGGCACAGCGGGAGCATTCGGACATCCTCGCGCTAACCCCGTACCTCGAGCCGATCCCCGACGGCGTCGTGGCCCCGCCCCTGCGCGCCGACGGCCGCTCGACTAAGCACTAGCCCTTCCCGCAGCTGCAAACGCTGGCCGTGTCGGGGTGGATGGTTGAACGCCTCGTGCTTTCCAACTTCTACCCCTACACGGTGGCTTTGACTGCCGCCCCAGCGCGCCGTCGTCGGCGTGCTCATTCTCGCCGCTAGCTCGGCCGCGGCAGCGCGGCGCGTAAGGGAGATTATTGACCAAGGCGTGATGTCCGGACAGTTCCGGGCCGTTGAGGCGGCCTTTGCTTCAGAGCTGGTTGTTCTAGCCATCGACGGGGTGCAGCCCGGTCGGCTGCTGCGCCCCACCGGGCTCACCGCGGGTGAAGCATTCGCGGGGTAGCCGACGTCGCGCTCGACGGGCTGCAGAACCAGTCGCCCCGTTAAAAGGCGTGTGTGACTAGCCGAGGCATCCTCTGTCAGGTTGGGCTGTATTCCAATCAGACGGAGCCGGAGAAGACCCCGCGCAACGGCCGCGGCATTTACTGCCAACCCGGTATTGGCTTGCGGCCGGTCGTGAGCTCGTTGATGGCGGTGTATTCGTCGCGGGAGGAACTATCCTTGCGGAATCGAATTTCCGTTCGAGATGTTCTAACGGGGTTGTGCCTGGGCTGGGGCAGGACTACGGGCGACCGGTGCAGTAACAGGGCCCGTGGCAGGTCATTGGAGGTACCTGAACGCGCTCCACTTCGGGGTGATCACCTTGCAGCCTGCTGCGTGCCGGGCCCCGAAACTGGGAAGTGCGTTGCGTCCGGACTTGCGAAAGAACGCTTTGCCCCCGCAAGCGATGCATATGAGATGGGAACGCCGGCCATGGATTTCGGATTGTCCAAGAGCACTGAATTCATCGACTTCCCATTCTCTTTTATCGGTCACGCATAGAACCAACTTCACACCCCGTTCCTCCTTCATTACTGCGCCGCTGAGCAAATCTCGGTCCTTCGTTGCGGCCCGCAGAACCGGGCTTTGGGAGTGCGGGATCTCTTGCTCTCGCAGTTGCCTGGTGCAGTGCGCTTTGACCAGCGGCGTCGGGCCGGCGTCCTCGCTGAGTTCGGCGTGCACAACACGAGCGAATCCGCGGGAATTCATCAGTCGATGGCATGATCTCGCCAGGGACGTTCTGTGGAGGCTGCTTGCGGCTGGTTATCCGGTCAGTGGACCGGCTTGGGGGCTGCTGCATGGTGGTTCGGTGCAGCGATGGCCTCGACCGGGACCGGGTCGAGGGCATCCCCCTAGTGTGGGGCGTCAGGGGTCGGAAGTGCAGCAGTGCCGGGAGGACACTTTTAGGCTTCCGGCCCGACGACGGGACAGGCGAGGGGGACCGCCCCGTGCAGCGGTGCTCTGCCCGCAAGGGCGGGCTCGGGCAATGCCTGGGTATGGCGGGCGCTGTGGTGGCGGGCGCTGTGGTGGCGGGGCTCCCGCCACTCCCGGGCGACGGCTACGTCAATTCCCCGGTATCGGTAAAGATCGGGCTCTAAGACTTGGAGCTGGGTCGACCAGGAATGTGGCTAAGAATAGACTTGGAGAAGCCGCCATCGACACAGATGTCCTGCCCGGTGACATAACCCGATAGCGGACCTACAAGTAACTCGATCACGTTCGCAATGTCCATGGGATCACCAATTCTTGCCAGCGGGATGATATCTTCCCTTGCCTTCTTGATTTGGGGATCTTCATACATTTTTTCCGTCATCCGTGTATGGGTCATGCCCGGGGAGACGACGTTTGCACGGATTCCGTCAGGCGCCCATTCCAGCGCGAGCGTTTGGGCCAGCATCGTCAACGCAGCTTTGCTTGGGCTGTAAGCGCCTGATCCCGCATGTGGTTGTTGACCGGACATTGAGGAGGTAAAACAGGCGGCGCCGCGGCTCTGCTTCAAGTGCGGGTAGCTTGCTTTGGCAAGAAGCCATGCGCCGCGAAGGTTGACGGAGAACATCCTCTCCCAGTCCTCAAGCGACACGTCACAGATGGGGCCCGGGTTGGCGATTCCGGCGTTCGCTACCAACGCGTCCAGGCCACCGAATTCCGCTACTGTAGCCTCTATCAGTTGGCTTGGTACGTCGGGGTCGCCGAGATCGCCGGCCATTGCGATGGCGGAACCGCCCATGGACTGGATTGAACGAACGATTTGTTCTTGACTGCTGTTCGATTCCTGTCCACATACGGCAATCATCGGGTGCACGCCCCGGGCAAGAGCCGCCTCTGCGAGTCTCAGGCATGCAGCTGCGCCTATGCCGCTAGTTCCGCCACTGACCAGTGCTCTCATTGCACGCACTCCTTATTAACATCGATTCATATGAAACTGTTTTAACCATCAAATATGGTAGAAAATCATGGACCGCAAAGTCGGCCACTTTGCAGATTCGCAGCAAATGTAAACCGATTCTATTATTTCCTCGCAAACATCGGCTCATCGGCCGCGATCTCAAACGCTGGGTTAGCTACCCAGATCCCAGCCTTGGTTCTTGAGATCCTGCATTGCTTTCTTGAATTCCTGCACTGGGTTCTCTTCGCGGATGATCTCAAGGACTACGTTATTGACGCCGCACGTTGCGTCGACGGCTTTGCCCAATCTATTCCAGTCGATTACTCCGGTGCCGATTGGATCATGCCCCCAGATTTCCGTGCCGGTATCGGAAATATGCACAAGTCCAATTGACTGGTGGTTGGAGAGCAGACTTTCGACGGGATCCTCTCCAATGTAGGCGGCGTTGGCGACGTCGTACACGATCTTTACAGCATCGTCGTTGATAGTGCTTACCACGCCTGCCAGGTCCTGGATGGTTGGGGTGAAGCAGTATGGAGTGTTTTCGAAAAGCAGTCGTGTGCCGGCCTGTTTGGCCAGCGGAATGAGAGCCTCCAGACTCTCGTACATCCACCCGTAGGTCTTCTCGAGTGAAGGTGAGATCATTGGGCGTCTTGTGCCGGGGGATATCACAACGTCGCGGACATCCCAGGCTGCGGCCAGGTCGATCACCGATTGAATGTGCTCGATGCTTTTGCGGCGCATATTGGCGCCCGGGCTGGCCAGGTTAATGTCGTATCCACCGGCGTTCAGCGACCTGATTGTGGCGCCGTATTCAGCGAGTCTTGCACGAGTCTCCGCGCGCTTCGCGTCGGGAATTTCATCCGGCCAGCAATGTGGAGAGCTGACCGGAACCTCAAAGGTGTTGTAACCGTTGTCGACCAGTTCAGCTATCGCATCAATTGCCGTAGATGACCATAGATAAGAGAACGTGTTAATAATCATTTGGTTCACTTGAAGGCATCCTCTCTATTCTTCGCCTATCGAGAAAAAGTGTTATAACGCAACGTGAGTTTCCATCCTGCCAAGGGACCGCCCCTTGGCGAGCCGGACGGCTCGACGAGGCCCGGGGCAGACACGCCCCTTCTTGCCCGGTCGAGCCGCCACGGCTTCCTGGGGACCAGCGTTCCTACCGGGAACGCTTCGCCTGGTCAGTGGCCGACGAAGTGCCCAAGAGCAGGTGTTCGCCTTCGAGTACCTCGGTGTCGGCGGGAGCCACGGTGACACGCCCGGCCCGGCTTCCGGTCTCGGGGAGGGTGAAGTAGACGATGAGGCAGAGCGCGACAATGGCGATCATGTAGACCGCGACGAGCATCGGCTGTCCGGCGCCGACGAACGCGGCGGCGATCAGCGGGGCGGTTCCACCGAAGACGGCGATGACGATCTGGTGTGCGAATCCGATGCCCGATACCCGTACCGCAGCCGGGAACAGCTCTGCCTGGATGGTCGGGTAGACGGCCTGCCAGATGCCGAGAACCACCCACCCGGACGCCGATACCAGGACGTAGACGCCGAAGCCCGGCTGGTTCAGCAGCAAGAGCATGGGGTAGAAGAGGACGATCATGCCGATGGCACCGATGATGGGGAAGATCTTGCGTCGGCCGAGCCGGTCCGAGAGCGCGCCGCAGACCGGCACGATGATAACGAGCAAGGCCAGCCCGATAACGTTTCCGGCCAGGGTGGAGGACAGGTCCCGGCCGGTGGTCAGCTTGGCGTAGGTGGGAAGGAAGGTGGCCCAGGTGTAGTAGGCCACGGCCGGGGCAGAGAGCGCTGCCGCCTGCAAGAGCGCCTTCGGGTGTTCGCGAAGCAGGTCCATCAGGCGGGCGGGGGCGGACTTGTGATCGACGAGGGCAGTTGCCTCAAACTCAGGGGTTTCATCCGAGCGGGCCCGCAGGATGAGACCGGCGATGCCGAGGATGCCGCCCACGATGAACGGGATGCGCCAACCAAAGGCGGCCAGGTCCGCTGGGGCAAAGGCCGAGGTCACCATTGCCGCTGCGCCGGTCGCTGCGAGGGTCGCGAGGCCGCTTGCCATGTTGGTGAACGAACCGAACAGGCCCCTCCGGTTTGCCGGAGCGTGTTCAACCATGAATGCGATGGCGCTCTGTCCCTCGCTGCCGGCCGAGATGCCCTGGAGGATGCGTGCGACCAGAAAAAGAATCGGTGCTGCGTAGCCGATGGTCGCAAATGACGGCGTGAGGCCGATGATCAGAGCACCTAGCGCCATGCCGGAGATGGACAGTGTGAGGATCAGCCGTCGTCCGAAGCGGTCGGCCAGTGGAGAGATGATGATTCCGCTGAGCGGGCGTACAACAAACCCGAGTGCGTACGTGAGCAGCGCCGCGATCAGGGACGCGAACGGGGAATCGCTTGGAAATATCTGCGATGAGAACACCGCTGCCAGCAGCCCGTAGACGTACCAGTCGTACCACTCCACGAAGTGGCCGATCGTGCCTGCCACCATATTGACGTTGCGGCGACGGTGGTCAGGCACTTCGGAAAGCTCCGAGTCTGGACTGTCTACGGCTTCTTTTGAGGTCTTCATTGAACTCTCCATACTTTCACGTTTGCTGGGGAGGGGAATTGGATTATTCGGGACAACCGAAGCGACGTGGTGGGCGGCTCCCTTGGCCGCCCTTTTCTCGCTTTAAGGTGTTGCTAACGGCCAACTTTTGGGGGACCGATGCGGCTGCTCTGGTGCTGATGAGATCGGTTGCAGTAATCACGTCGCTGAGATCGGTTGCTGAGATCGGTTGCAAGCAACGATACGTAGGCTCGTCAGCTCTGTCAATGGGTCATTTTGGATTCCGGGAACGGGGGTCCGAACCTTTCGCCGGCATATAGCAGGAGGACGAGCGGGGACCGATCCGCGAGCCCGACCCGCAGGGTCATCCCTGAGTTGGCAGGGACTTTTCATTGTTGAGATCAAGGAAGCGGACTCCGGACCAGGTGCAGTCCAGGCTGCCGTAGGATGCCCAGTACTCGTCCCAGTGCGCAAGTTTCCACCGGTCCCTGTCCAGGCCGCGCTGAAGAAGTCGTCCTCGGAGCACGTCCTGGGGGACCTGAACCCGCACCACGGTGGTCTCCGATGCGGGCCAGTCGAATTCTTCCGCGGCGCGGATCAGGTAGTCCGGTACGGCGAAGTACGCCCCGAAGGGTGCATCGAGTACGACCGATCGTCCCAGCCGCAGGTTCGCTCCGGCGACATCCATGAGTGTCTGGTACTCCAGGGGCAGCAGATTGTCCCGGTAGAAAGCGTTGGCTTCGCGGTCGGTGGGGTCGTGTCCGGTTGCCTTCAGCGCGAACTCGACGAGGCGGCCGCAGATCCGGTCCTTGTCCAGATATGCGGCTCCATGCTCTTTTGCTGTTTGCTGGGCAATGGACGTCTTTCCGGAGCCGGCAGGGCCGATGACGATGAAGACTTTCGGGGCTGTCATTGGCGTGCCTTTGCCACTGCTGAGAGGAACTCCTCGGCGGCCTCGGTGACGCGGGAGAAGTCGCCGTCGGGTTGCCATGCTTTGGTCACGTAGCTGCCGACGCCGACACCTGCTACGCCGGCGGCGAACCATTCGCCAACGTTCTCTACAGTTACGCCGCCTGCCGGCATGATCGGCAGGTGCGCGAGCGGGGCGAGGACTGACTTGGTGTAGGGGATGCCACCGGCTTCGGTGGGGAAGAGCTTGAGGATGTCAGCGCCTGCCTCGGCGGAGTTAACGAGCTCAGTGGGCGTGTAGGCGCCGCTGATGGTGGGTATCTGGTAGCGGTTGGCTGTCCGGATCATTGCCGGGTTCAGCTGGGGACTGACCAGGAAATCGGCGCCGGCGCGGATGCATTCGTAGGCTGAGTGCTCGTCCAGGACGGTTCCCGCCCCGACCGCTACTCCGTCGGGCCCGTGCTTGGCGGAGAGTTGGCGGATCACGTCCACGGCGCCCGGGATCGAGAGCGTGATTTCCAGGGCGCGGAAACCGCCGGCTATCGCCGCTTCCGCCACCCGTTCTGCCACGTCAGCGTTTTCGAGGCGGACGATGAGGACGGCACCGGATTCGTCGATGGTCTGCAGGGTGCGAAGTTTTCTGTACATTGCTGGCCTTTCTTCTGGCCCAGCCGGTCGGCTCATTCCGGAGCGTCCGCGGGCCGCTGTTGAAGTGTCGTTGACAAACTCTCCCACCATCCATACTGTTATTGCAACCGATCTCAGCAATCGATCTCACGCTGAGTCACACAATCGAACTCCTACTTAGCAAAGGGGCTGGCAGGGTGGGTAAAACTCGCACGATCATCCTTGGTGCTTCACACTGGCACGTCCCGCTGTGTGCGCGTGCGATCGCCGAAGAGCACCAGGTCGTCGGCATCAGTGACGGGGACGTATCGCGTGTACGGGGACTTGCCGAAGCGTGGGGCGCCCCGGTGGAGGCTGACTGGCGGCGCCTGGTGGATCTTCCGGATCTCGGGCTTGCCTACGTCTTCGGCCCGCACAGTGGCATGGCGGAAAAGTGTTTTGCCCTGATCGAGCGCGGCATTCCGTTCGTGGTGGAGAAGCCGCTGGGAACGTCCCTGGCGGAACTTTCCCGGGTGCGGAAGGCTGCGGAGGCAGCCGGGGTACCCGCGACGGTTCCGCTCGTTCAGCGGGGCGGTCCCGTCGACCGGTGGCTGGCCAAGGCGGGCCGGCCGGCGTACCAAAGGATGTCCTTTATCGCCGGACCGCCCTCGCGTTACCTGGATAGCGGCAATTCCTGGATGCTGGACCCTGCTGCCGCAGGGGGCGGGTGCCTGGCCAACCTGGGGCCGCATTTCGTTGACCTGTTCCTGCGGGCCTGCGACGAGTCAGCGGAGAGCGTCGATTCCCGGCTATCTTCCATACTGCACGGCGGGGCTGTTGAGGATCATGCCAGCCTCATCATTACCACCCCGGGCGGGCGTGAAGCCATCGTGGAGGTGGGATACGCCTTTCCGGGTTCGCCGTTGAAGCGGTACTGCAGCTACACGTCGGCGGGCGCGGCGGGATTCGCCGCCATCAGCTCGGACGGTTCGGCCACGTTCACGGCGTTGGACGGTACAACGGAGTCCGCAGTGATCGAGGTGGACAGCGACCCCCTCTACGATCCGTTTGTGCGCCGTGTCGCGCAGACGCTGGAAGATGGATTCGGGGGGCTGCCGACACTGGCGCAGCTCGAAGATGTGATGCGCCCGATTTGGCAGGCATATGACGACCAGCATGGAGGAAAAGAAAATGGCCGACCTTAGTATTGACGTTGTCGCGAAGGCGGCCGGTGTCCACCGTTCCACGGTTTCCCGGGCATTCTCCCGCCCGGAAGCGGTAAAGAGTGAGACCCGTGAGCACATTCTGCGGGTCGCCGAGGGGCTCGGTTACACGATGAGCCCACTCGCCCAGGCGCTTCGCCGAAAAACTAGCACCTTCGTCCCGCTGATCGTGCCTGACATCACCAACCCGTTCTTTGCGGAACTTGCCAAGACGATGACGCAGGCCGCTGATGAGCGCGGCTACCAGCTGCTGCTGTGCGTCACGAACGGAGACCCCGCCAAGACCGACGGCTACTTCACCGCGATGCAAGCCATGTACGCGCCCTTCGGGATCGTCGCACCCTCCACAAAGGTCGATACCGAGGCCCTAAAACGCTTCGATTTCGGCCACAAGGTGGTCGTGATTGACCGCGTGGAAGGGGACACTTCGGTCCCAACGGTCACCGTCGACAGCCGCCGCGGAATCATGCTGGCCCTGGACCACCTGCATTCGCTGGGTCACACCTCGATCGGCTACGTTTCCGGTATCGCCGGGACCCACACCGCCCAGGACCGGATGGACGCCTACCTGGAGCTGTCCGCCGAAGGCAACGGCACGCCCCTTGTACTCGAAAGCGGCTCCGATCCGGATGCAGGAGCGCGCGCGGCGAAACACTACCTGGAGATGGAGAATCCGCCCACGGCCATTATCGCCGCCAATGACATGGTCGCCTTCGCGGTCATCTCGGCCCTGGGCCAAAGCGGCATCCGCGTACCGGAGGACGTATCGGTCATCGGCTTTGACGGCCTGGCGCTGGGGGCCCGGTTCAACCCGCCCCTGACCACGGTGCGCCAGCCGATCGCAGACATGGGAAACATCGCCATCGAACTGGCAGAAAAGCAGAACCTGAACGGCTCGGTGGACCACGTCGTTCTGGAACCTGAACTGCTGGTGCGCGCCTCGACTGCAGGGCCGCGCAAATGACCGCGACCAGCGTAAGGACGCTGCGCCGGCTGCCCGGGCTGCGGCACACCGACCACGTCGGCCTGACCGTTCCAAACCTCGAGGACGCCATCCGGTTCTTCGTCGAGGTGCTCGGCGCCGAGGAGCTGTACCGCTCCGACCGCGGACCCGACGAAGAGTTCATGCCCACGAATTTCGCTGTCCCTGCTGACGCCCGGCTCACCCTCGCGATGCTGCGACTGCCCCCTAACCTGAACATCGAACTTTTCGAATGGAGCAGCACCGAGCGGCGGGAAACCCCGCCGCGGCACTGCGACGCCGGCGGGCACCACCTGTGCTTCGTGGTCGACGACGTCGACGAAGCGATCGCGGTGCTACAGGAAATACCCGGCGTCCGCGTGCTGGGGGAGCGTAAGGAAGTCGCCGGCGACAGTCCGCGCGTGGCCGGCAACCGCTGGACCTACTTCATCACCCCTTGGGGGCTGCTGATGGAAATCGTCGACCGATCCCGCGTCGCAGCCCCACCCCGGCTCGTCGGTCCCTCGGACTGGACAGCCACCCAAAACACATCCCGGAAGGACATTCAACAATGAGGCTTGCAGGTCACACACTCGGCACCCCGGACCATACGGTCCCCCAGGCACTAAAGCTCTTCCGAGCCGCCGGGCTGGATGCCGCCGAAGTCATCTACCAGGACGGCTACACCTCAGGACTCCCCCAGGGAGACCGGCGCGCCGCGATGGAGGCACTGAAAGCGGCAGAGGGCGAGGGCCTGCCCATCATTGGCCTCACGCCCTACACCACAGCCATCAACTCCTTGGATGACAGTGAGTGGCGTGGGGGAGTCGACGAATTCCGCGGCGCGATTGAGACCGCTCACCTTCTCGGGGCCGACCGGGTGCGCGTGTACGCGGGATCCTGGCATCCGGGCGACTCCGATCATGACCGGCGATGGGCCAAACTGCGGGAGGCCCTGCAGACCCTGGCACCCGAGGCTGAACAGGCCGGCGTGCGGCTGTGCGTGGAGAACCACTTCGGCACCATGACCCAGACCGCGGCAGAAACCGCCGCGCTCGTCCGCGAAGTTGCCCACCCCGCCGTTCGCGTTCTCTACGACCAGGCCAACCTCACCTTCACCCACGACGAGACGTTCGAGGAGGCCTTTGCTGTCCAGGGCGACCTGATCGGTCACGTCCACGTTAAGGACCTCGTCTTCACCGATCCCTCGGCGGCCTTCCGCGCCACGGAAACGGCCCGCGTCGACGCATCGGAGCGTGCCGTTCGGTCCCGGGTCGTCGGCACCGGTGTCCTTCCCTGGCCACAGATCCTCGCTGCCCTGCTGCGCCACGGCTACGATGACCTGCTGAGCATCGAGTACGAGTACCGCTGGCACCCGCAAGACCTCCCAAGCCCCGAGACAGGTTTCCGGGAATCCGCGACCGCAATGCGCGCAATGCTTTCTGAACTGGCAGAAATGGAGAACGCCCGATGAACGGCCAGCGCCTCCGCGTCGGCGTTATCGGCGCTGGCAACATCGCCACCATTGCCCAACTGCCCACACTCGTCCAGCGCGAGGATGTCGAACTGGCAGCCCTGGTATCCCGGCGCGAGGACCCGGGGCACCTGGTCCGGCGCTGGGGTTTCGGCGCCGCCTATCGGTCAGTGGAGGACATGCTGGAGGCGCAGGATCTGGACGCCGTCTTCGTCCTCACACCCCGGTCCGAACACGCCCACGCCGTCCAGCTGTGCCTTAACAACGACGTCGACGTGTTCTGCGAAAAGCCCCTTGCCCCGGCCACGGAAGAAGCCGAGCGTCTGGCGGACCTCGCCGACGAGCGCGGCCGCATCCTGATGGTCGACTTCAACCGCCGCTACGCACCCGTCTACACCGCCGGCCGCGAGCTGTTCGGCGCGAAAGGCGCGACTTTCTGCGTCGCCCAAAAGAACCGCCCCGGATCGGAATACCGCGCGACGTTCGAGAACGCCATCCACATGGTCGACCTGCTGCGCTGGTACTGCGGCGGCGAACCGGTGGACGTGGCCGCCCACGCCGCCGGTAATGACCCCTGGGAAGAAGACGGCACCGCAGCCATCATCCGCTTCAGCACCGGCAACACCGGGGTACTCCTGGCGGCCCGAACCGCGGGCGCCTGGAACGAGAAACTCGACGCCTACGGCGACGGCAAGACCGTGGAAGTGCGCGCGCCCGAAACAGTGTCGACCACCGTCCGGGGAGTCACCACATCACGCGAACTCAGCTCCGAAGCCTACGGCTGGGCAACAGCGACCGACACACTCGGCTTCTCCGCCGCCGTCCACCACTTCCTGGACCGGGTTGCCGACCGGGAACAGCCACTGACCTCCGGTCGCGAAGCCGTCCACACCCAGCGCCTGCTCGACCGGATCCTCGCCGCCTCCGGACTGCCCACCGAAGAACAAGAAGGCCGGCAATGGGCAAGCCACGCCACCAGCGGCAACAGATAGACGGTGTTTGCCCCTTGGGCTGCGGACGCCGCCCAGCCCGGGCCTGAAGGCATGCACGTGCCCTGCGCGTTCATGACAGCAGCGACGACTACAGGCACGCCACACCTGCCAACAAACACCCGTATAAGGAACTCTGAAGGTGAAACGAGCTACCCGCAAACCACCACCTGGAGAGCAGTACACCAGCCAGCACAGGAGCGGAATATTCAAATGAGTCTCAAGGACCAGATCGTTCTGGTGACGGGATCGAGCGGCGGCATCGGCAATGCGCTCGTCGATGCACTCACAGCCGCCGGCGCCATGGTTGTCGGCGCCGACCGCGCCCCCAAGGAGAGCCAAACGCTGGCCGACTTCTTCCCGCTCGACGTCACCTCGGAAACGCAATGCGCCGCCGTCGTCCGCGACACCACAGCGAAGTACGGGCGCATCGATGCCCTCGTGCACGCAGCCGGAGTCCTGGGCGTCACGCCCGAGATCATGGAGACAACGACGGAAGAATTCGACTCCATCATGCGGATCAACGCCTCCGGCACATTTTCAATGGTCCGGGAAACCGCCCAATCAATGATCGGGACCGGAACGGCCGGCGCCATCGTTATCCTCTCCTCAGTGGCAGCCAAAGAAGCACGCCTCAACTACTTGCCCTACAACGCAAGCAAACTCGCGGTACTCCACATCATGTGGTCCTTCGCTCAACTGCTTGGCCCCAACGGCATATCGGTCAACGCCATCGCGCCTGGCCCGGTAAACACTCCCATGTGGGCACAATTTGCAAAAGACTCAGGACCGGACGCAACCGCCAACCGGGCCAAGCGCGCCGCCCAACTTCCCATGCGCCGGTTCGCCGAACCAGACGAAGTCGCCCGCGCCATCCTTTTCCTGGCCGACCCGGACAACCGTTACATAACCGGCGTATCCCTGGATGTGGCAGGCGGCGCGCACCTCGGTATGGGGACCTGAGAGCAGCGAGGCAAGGAGGAGGAGATCTTGGCCTCGCGAAGGGACCGTGGATACGAGCGGTGGCTGCGTGTGGTCGATTCTGGCGGAACAAACCCTTAGAATCGCCAAAATGTAATCACCTGCTTGGTGCTCCCGCTGAACTTTCACACTCGAAGAAACCGACCCATTCCCAATTGCGGTTGCACCGGACTCAACCGGCACTACTGTCCACACTTTTTGTCTCGGAATGGCTCGTATAGTCCTCAGACTCTTTCGGATTCCGCATGCTCTCGCGGACTTCCACTGTTTTAAGGGTGGGAATGTAGTTCGAGTCCCACCTCGGGCACGACGTTTTCCCTCGTCAGAGGGAATTTTGCTTTGACGTGTGTACAAAGCTTGTTCGCGTCGCTCTGACGCGAGTTGCGCGGGCTGTGGCCTGGCCGCCGCAGTGGCCTGTTCAGGTGTGTGGGTGGCGGGTTCAAGTCCTTGGCTGGTGGTCTTCCGCCTGCTGAGGTGGGGTTATTCGGTTCCTCGTTCCGGTTTGGTCGGGTGGGCCTGGGGTGGCCTACACCTATTCATGGGCCGGCGGAGCAGGGACGACATGACCACAGCGATGTCGACGTTGGCTTCCGGGTAAGTGTTCCGGGGACCGTTCGAGAAGCCCTGTACCTGTGTTAGTCCAGCCAAAGAGGGTGTGGACATTTTCCACACTTATATCCGCTTTATTGAGGGTGGCAGGAGCCGCGTCCGGTGTCACGTTTGGACCTCGGAGTTCCTTGCGGCTGTGTCAGAACAGAACGAAACCGAGCCAAATCTGACGAGCTCTCACCATAGCCGGGCGTCAGCTTGGGGCGTGTCTCAAATGGACATGAGGCGACGACAGCAGGCTTACTAACAGTCCGGGTCGACGCCTTCACCGTAAGTAGAACCTGAACGCTGCCCGTTGCCGCCGGTCATCGGTTCTGGCGGGAGATGGGCTTAGGGCCCACACTATGGATCGATCTGGTAAGACTGAAGCCGTCCGACTGCTGGAGCAGCCGTGATTTTTACCTTGTCCCAGCGAGTTGGGCTCAACTCGATTTGGATTGCCAGGGCAGTGCAAACGGCAGCGGCTTGGAGGACTTCAGCTTCGCGTTCCGGTCCGGGGCTGGCGTCGAGTAGGAAGGCTATGCCGTTGTTGTGGGCGAATCCTGCAGACGCCCACAGGAGTGTCTCTTCCGGGTAGCCCCGGCCCCCGCCGTAGCCGGCGTATTCAACGAGGGTGGGCAGGGGGCCGGTGGCGCCCCGGGGACTACGCAGCCAGGCTGTTGACCAGGATGTCCAGCCGGCCGAACCGTTCCACGGTCTGGTCCACGGCGGACTGCGCCTGGGCGTGGTCGGTGATGTCGGCTTCGATGACCAGCGCGGTGCCGCCGGCCTTCTCGATCTCGGCGGCGAGGGCCTGCAAACGGTCCCGTCAGCGGGCCACGAGCGTCACGGAGGCGCCGAGCTGCCGGGCTGTGGCCGCGCCGATGCCGCTGCTGGCACCGGTGACGAGCCCTGCGGTTCCGGTCAGTTTCGATGTCATGTGTGGGTTCTCCCTAGGTGTTTGTACCCGTTTTGGGCAGCCGCAAGCCATTGGCGTCCCTCGGGTCTGTAGTGGGCGACGGCGGGAGTCCCCGCCGTCGTCCCTTGCCTAGGTGTCAGGCGTCGTCGTGCGCGAGGTTGCTGGAGAGCTCGCGGTGGGCGTTGGCCTGGTCTTGGAGTTGTTTGGCCCTGGAATCGAACAGGCCGACAGCATCGGCGCCGGCGGCGAACCGCAGGGGCAGCTCGTCCAGTTCGGCCAGGTGGATCAGGGCGGCGGCGAGTTTGGCCGGGTCCCCGCCCTGTTGTCCGTTCATGCCCTTCCACGCGGTGACCGTCTGCTCGGTCCGCTCGGCGTAGTCCTCGATGGTGGATGCGGCGTAGCTGGTGGATTCGGGGGTGAGCAGCTCGGTGCGGAAGAACCCCGGCTCCACGATCATGGTGCGGATGCCGAACGGGGCGACTTCGGTAGCCAGGGACTCCGCCCAGCCCTCGACACCGAACTTCGACGCCGCGTAGGCGGTGAGGAATTCCCCGCCGGCGATGCCGGCGGTCGAGGAGATCGTGACGAGCAGGCCGGAGCGCTGGGCCCGCAGGACCGGCAGGGCGGCGCGGGTGACGTTCATGGGCCCGAACATGGTGGTTTCGACCTGGGCACGGAAGTCCTCCGGGGTGATTTCCTCGAAGAACCCGGCGTAGAAGTTCCCGGCGTTGTTGACCAGGACGTCGATCCGGCCGAACCGGTCCACGGCGGCTTGTACGGCGGCCGTGGCGTCGGCGGGGTCGGTGACGTCCAGCCTGACGGCCAGAAGGGCGTCGTTTTGGCCGATCGCCCGGGTGACCTTTTCCGGGTTTCGGCCGGTGGCAACCACGGCGTGGCCGGCGGCCAGGGCCGCCTTGGCGATGTCGGTGCCCATGCCGCGGCCGGCACCGGTGATGAACCAGACCTTCTTGCCGGCCACGGTTTCGTTCTGTTCAGTCATGTGTTGGTTCTGTCTTTCCTGGAGTGTGTGTCCCTGGCTGGGCGCGGGGGCGCGTTTCGGGGACGGTGGATCCACCGGCAGGACCGCCGGCGGTGGCTGTGTCGGGCGGCGATGCCGCCCAGCTGGCGAGGAATGCCAGCGCGTTTTCGGATGCAGAGCCCGGCTCCGCTGTGAAGGTGAACAGGGTCTGTCCCTCGTCGCCGGGAAGGTCCAGCGTCTCGTACTGCAGGGACAAATCTCCGGCGACCGGGTGGTGGAAGCGCTTGGTCCCGGTGGTGTGGATGCGTACGTCGTGCCCGGCCCATAGCGCGGCGAACAGCCCGCTGCGCGTGGTCAGCTCTCCGACCAGCTCGTTCAGGGCCCGGTCATGGGGGTTCCGGCCCGCTTCCAGGCGTAGCATCGCGACCGTGGTGGCCGCGATCGCGCGCCAGTCCGGGTAGAAGTCTGCTGCGCCCGGGTCGAGGAAGATGTAGCGCGCCTGGTTCGGCAACCGGCGCGGAGCGTCCGGCGCCGGCGGTTCGGCAAAGGTGAACACCGGCCCGTACAGCGCCCGTCCCAGCGGGTTGGCTGCCAGCACGTCGGAACGGCCGTTTTGCACCATGGCGGCCACTCCGGTCATGCCGTCCAGCAGGCGAAGCACCCCGGGACGGACCCGCTGCTGCGGCGGCCGGCGGGCCATACGGCGCGCCGGCGTTTTGGATGTCCGTGCCAGGTCCATCAGGTGGGCCCGCTCGGCATCGTCCAGCTGAAGCGCTGAGGCCACTGCCTCAAGCACAGAATCTGAGACGCCGCGTAGGCTGCCGCGTTCCAGCCGCGTGTAGTAGTCAGCGCTCACCCCGGCAAGCTGCGCCACTTCTTCCCGGCGCAGGCCGGGCACACGCCGCAACTCCCCGTAGCTGGGGATGCCGGCCTGCTCCGGGCTGATCTTCGCGCGACGCGAGATCAGGAAATCACGGATGTCGTTCTTTCTGTCCACATCCACCAAGCTACGCAGCCCCGGCAGCCGGTGGTAGTGTCTATCAGACACCCCCAAGCCGGGCGGAAAGGGCACGGTACCGGACGCCGGTGGCTGGTCCGGGCTGGTGCATGCGGGGCATTGATGGAGGTGTTCTCCGGCGGGTAGGCCGCAGGTCAGGCTTTTTGCAGAGGGGATCGGGCTGCAAGGGCCTGCGTGGTACTGGTTTGGTACCATGGGTGTATGGCTATGAATCTGCGTGTTCCCGAAGAACTGGACCGGCGTCTGGAACAGCTCGCTGCCGAAGAGCATACATCCAAGTCCGCATTGCTGCTCCAGGGTGCAGAGCTTGTGCTGCAGCGTCACCGGCGCAGCCGTGACATCGGAGAGGGTTTGGATTTCGTCATGAGCCATGACGCGGAGCTCCTCACCCGCCTTGAGGATGCGTGACCGCGTCCCTCGAAATCGAAGATGCGTTGCAGGTCGTTGACCGGTATGGGTTCCATATCCGTGACATCGGGCTCCTGGCCTCGGCATTGGCGCGGCCGGCAACAACAGTCTTGGGTGCAGAGGTCTATCCGCAGCTGCCTATGAAGGCGGCAGCCCTAATGGAGTCGGTGGCGCGGTTCCACCCGCTGATCGATGGCAACAAGCGCACGGCGTGGACTCTGATGGTTTTGATGCTCTGGATCAATGGCTACCGGCATGACTTCACCACGGATGCGGCATTTGACCTCGTCGTGGGTGTGGCCGCCGGCGATGTCCCGCTTGAAGTCAGCGCCGGGCTAATTGCCACGCATCTCGTCAGGCGCTAGCTAGACACCAGGCCCGTGGGCTTTCCCGGCTGGCTGCTTCTTGATCCATCAGGCGAGTCGGCGGAGGTCAGGTCATGAGCTGACTGAACAGAGGCGACAGCGACCATGAAGGTCCAGGAAGCTGGCCAGGACGCTTGGCAAGCGTCTGGCTCTTTTGCGGCGTCCCGTCGGTCTCGGGGTGAAACCCAGAACTTCCTCAAGCGGAGCAAAATCTGTCAGGACAAAGAAGGACCGCGTCCCGTTGTTGCGGCGTGCGGTCGTTGGGCTGAGAGCTTTGAGGCGGCCAATTTGGGGTGTGTGCAACGTACACACTTTGGGCTGCGGATCGGGCCGTATATGGGTCAGACTGGGCCGGATTCGTTATGTTTCCGGGACTTGCCAGTGATTGCGGGGCCGGGAATGCAGCTCGAGTCCCACCTCGGGCACAGTGTTTCCGCAGGTCAGGAGCCTGTTGGGTCGCCAAGTGTGTACTCGAGCGTACCGTGTTCCTATGGCCAGCATCGCTACACGCACCAAAAAGGACGATTCCAAGTCCTATATGGTGCGTTGGCGGGATCCGAAGACCCAGTCCAACCAAGGGCCCACCGTCGGAACGCTTCTTGAAGCCAAGACTCTGAAAAGGCTGCTGGACGCCAACGGCCAGTCCTTCGAGATTGCGCAGCATGCCAACCTCTCCAACGCCATGGGTGCATGTGCGGCGGGCATGTAATGTCCAAGGCGACCGGTGGTCTCTTGGCCCAATTCGAGGCGAAGGAAGTCGTGGGCAGCCCGCCGCCGTCCTGGAAGGTGGCGCCCACGTCCTCGCTTGGAATGGGAAGTGCGACAGATTGGAACTGCCGGCCTCCGGATACGCCGAGGGCCAATCGCGCAACAAGCTGCTGCGCGGTTGGCCCCGCGTTTTCGGCTAGCCGACGTTGACCGGTGCGCTGGATACCCGCAATCCGGTGAACGAGACGCCCGGCACGATGATGTACGAGACGACGGTGATGGACTTGCCCTTGTCGGCGGCCGTCAGCTTGTACGTGGCCGCGCCGGCGCCCTTGATGTCCACGCCGTTGCGCTGCCATTTGAATCCGACGTTTGTCGGCATCCGCCAGATGCCCTTCTTGGCGGTCAGTATGGATCCGACCTTGGCCGTGCCGGAGATCGTGGGAGCGGCCTCCTTGGGGGCCCCGGCCTTCACCTTGGGCAGGAAGGTGCCGACCTCGACCGTCAGGGGCGCGAAGCCGGCCAGGGAGCCGGTGATGGCGGCCGTGAGCCTCTTGCCCACATCAGCGGCGACCGGGTCGTAAGACGTGCCGGTTGCGCCGGGGATCGGTTCGCCGTTGCGCAGCCACTGGTAGGTGGTCTTGACGCGAGGGTCACCCCAGATCGGCGGGATCGGAAGCGAGGTGGTGGCGCCGACCGTCGGGTAGCCCAGCAGGCTTGGCATGTACCCCTTCGGCACCTTCGGGAGCGTTGAAGGCTTCACGGGGAGGGAGTAGACGGCGTCGATGACTGCCTTGCTGGGGCCGATTCCCTGGGTGCGAAGCACGAGGGAAGCCTTCAGGTCAGCGGCCGTGAGCTTGTAGTTGAGGGAAGTCGCCCCCGGGATAGCGACGCCGTTGCGCAGCCACTGGTATTTCATCGTCACCGGCACCGTGGCGATCCAGGGGTCCACAGAGGGGTATCCGACGAGCTCCGAGCCGACGGTCTGTCCCGTTTCAAAGACGGTCGGTGACGGGGTCCGGTTGTTGATCGGGGCTGTGCTGTCGGAGGTAAGGGTGACGGACTTGTACCCGGGAGCCGACCCGGTCACCCGGAAACTGATCTTAGCTCCGACGTCGGAGGCCCTGACCTCGTAGTAGGCCGACGTCGCGCCGGGGATTACGGCCCCGTTGCGCAGCCACTGGAAGGTCCGCTTGGTGCCCTTGGTCGTCCACGGGCTCGGGACGCCGGCCAGGCCGGAGGCGTCGTTGGCGTACAGCTGGAACCCAATATCAGAGGCTCCAGAGACTGCGACGGCGGGCGGGGCGGCGACCGGCTTCAGGGCGGCGGCTTCGGCGGTGACAGCGGGCCTCGCCCGCTGGGCTTCGGCGGCCTGGGCGGGAAGGCCCACGGCGGTTACGGACAATGCGGCTAGCGTTCCGGCTACGCCGAGACGGATGACTCTTCGTATCAAAGTTCCCCCAGGTCAGGACCACGCCGGGATGGCATGGCATTCGAGATCAGCGTAGCCGGGAAGCACACCTGTCCTAGCGCTTACGCGCCATGACATGGGGCAGAATCGTCTTATGTGCGTTCGCTACGTGATGAGCAGGGCCACCGGAGACCTTCTGGCCCGTTTCGAGGCCAAGGAAGTCGAGGGCACCCCCCGCCGCCGTCCCGGAATGTGGCGCGCACGCAGGACGTGCCGATTATCGCCGAGAGGCTGGACGAGGACGCGGTGGCTCGCCCGCTCCTGACCGCCCGCTGGGGGCTCGTCCCGTCAGCATCTGCTGAGCACCGTCTGCAACGTCGTGAAGAGTGACCCCAACGCTCTCGGTGTCGTTGACGTCGGTCGTATCCGGTACTCGTCTTCAACAGGAGGGAACGAGTTCCGGTGTGTCGGGACGGCTTCAGGCGCCTCGACGTGTGTCTCATAACTGACGGTGAATACCAAGATTCAACCAGATGGTTTCGAGACGTAGTTATGAGAATCGGCAGTGCCTGGAAGTTTCACAAGAACCGCATCCTTTCGTTGCAGGGGCGCGGCCGTTGGTTCGTGTGTCGTGAAGGAGCGGGAATTGGGCTGTGTACAGTGTGCACACTTCGGGCGTCTGACCGGATCCTACTGTTGCCCGACTGGTCAGGATTCCGCATGTTTCCTGGGGAGCCCAGTGTTTGCAAAGCGGGGAATGCAGTTGGATTCCCAGCGTCTCCGGGATGTCAGGGGGTTGCGGGTGCCGTTTGTCCTGCCAAATCGGGTGTGGACGCTGTCAACACTTACGTCTGATTTACAGAAAACGTGTCCGTGGCGACTCTCGCAGTCCGAAATTCCTCTGGGCGTGCTGCGGCCTGGCTGCGGCTCGGGGCGGCTTAGCGAACCAGAAAATCCGGAATCGGAAGTAGCCAGTTTGCTGTGATTTTTGGCGCTACGTGGCGGGGTTTGATAGCGGTATTTGCCGTGTGCCCCTAGGCTCACGCGTCTCGTGCTTCTTAACTCGAAAGAGGCTTGACCGGCGCTTGGTTGTCGCTGGATGTTTGTAAGTTCTTCCTGTGATCGCTGCCGCGCATGCGGACGGCAACGATGAGGCCCGACCCGGCGGTCAGCAAGGCGACGGCGGTGACGGCAGCCGGGATGCCGTAAAGGTCGGCGAGGACACCGGACAGCAAGGCACCGACGGCGAATCCGCCGTCGCGCCACAGCCGGTAGACACCCAATGAGCGGGCCCGCCAGGCCGGGTGGGACACGTCTCCGATGGCGGCCAGCAGGGTGGGGTAGACCAGTGCGGTACCCAGGCCGAGGACGACGGCGGCGGCGAGCCAGGGCGCGAAGCCGTGGGCTGAGGCGATGATCCCCAGGGCGGCGGCCTGGACCAGCATGCCGGCGGTGATAAACCATTTGCGGCCCCACCGGTCGGAGGCGGCGCCCGTAACGAGTTGTGCCGCGCCCCAGGCGGCGGGGTAGGCGGCGGCCAGGATGCCGATCTGGCCAAGGCTCAGCCCGGCCCCGGCGAACAGGATCGGGAAGAGACCCCAGGCCAGGCCGTCGTTGAGGTTGTTCACCAGGCCGGCCTGGCTGGCTGCCGAGAGTGAACGGTCCTTGAAGCTCGTGAGGGCGAAGACCTGGCCGGTGGTGAGCCCGGCGTGGGCGATGTCCTGGCCGCTGACGTGCTGCGCGGCTTCGGTCCTGGCGTGGTGGTGGGTCTCCTTCACGGCCAGGACTGTCAGTCCCAGGCCGAGGGCGATGTACGCTGCACCCAGCAGGAAGGGGGCGGGGCGCAGGCCGTAGGCGGTGGCCAGGTAGCCGGTGGCCAATGCGGTGACGGCCACGCCCAGGTAGCCCGCCGCCTCGTTGAAGCCCATGGCCAGGCCGCGCTGTTTGGGGCCCACCAGGTCCATTTTCATGATTACGGCGGTGGACCAGGTGAGGCCTTGGCTGATGCCCAGCAGGACGTTGGCCGCCACGATCCAACCCCACGAGGGGCCGAAGATGAGCATCAGCGGGACGGGAACTGCTGCAAGCCAGCCGGCCACGTGGACGGGTTTGCGGCCGTAGCGGTCGGAGAGGGTGCCGGCGAAGTAGTTCATGGCTGCCTTGGACAGGCCGAAGGCCAGGATGTACGTCAGCGCACCGGTGTACAGGTCGAGGTGGAAGGTCTGGGACGCGAGCAGCGGCAGTACGGTGCGTTCCTGGCCCAGCGTGCCGCCGACCAGTGCGTTCACGGCCACCAGCAGCATGAACTGTGCCAGGTTTTGCCGCAGGCCCAGCACTGCATCGCCCGGACTGGCGGTGTGGCGGGGAAGTGTTCTGCCCGGCATTGGAGGTGCTCCATTCGTGGGGTGGCAAAAAGGTGGCCCGGGCGTGTGGGGGCACGCCCGGGCCGGAACCCGGGGCAGGCGGGGGCCTGCCCGGGCGGTATTGCCGTGGTCTGGTTAGACGGCGGGGACGCTGTTCTGCCAGGCGTTCCACGCGTTGTAGCTGCCGTCGAGTTCGACGACGTTGTACCCGGCGCGGCGCAGGGCGCTGGCGGCGACGGAGTTCCGTACACCGGACTGGCAGTAGGAGACGATGGTCCCGCCGGCGGGGAGTTCGTCCAGGTGCCACATGACGCGGCCGCCGCTGAGCTGGTGGGAGCCGGGAATGTGTCCGGCGTTGTGCTCGGTTTTGTTGCGGACGTCCAGGATCATGGCGGCGTTGAAACCGTCGAGTTCCTCGGGCTGGATCAGGGCCGGGGTGAAGGCGGGCAGTCCCTGGATGCCGGTCAGGTAGCCGGCGACGTTGTCGATGCCGACCCGGACCAGGTGGTCCCACATGTCCTGGGCCTGTTCCTGGTCGTTGGCCAGCAGCACCAGGGGGTTCGTGTCCGTTTCCGGGTTGATGACCCAGGCGCCGTAGCTGGCGACGGACTTGCCGGCCGGGACGTTCAGGGACCGGGCCACGGTGCCGTCGTGGACTTCGCTGTTGGAGCGGGTGTCGATGAAGGTCAGGGTGTCGTCGGCCAGGCCTGCGGCAACGATGTCGGTGGAGAGTTCGGGCAGCGGGGCGCGTTCGCCCATCACGTCCGGGCCGACGCGGTTTTCGCGTTTCATCCGGCCGAAGTAGGCGTGGGCGTCGGGCTGGCCGTCGAGGAGTTCATCGATAAAGCCCTGTTCGTCGTTGGCGGCCAGGTAGGGGCCCCACCAGGCGTAGAGGCGCTCGTAGCCGACCGTGGAGGAGGGGATGGCGCCGAGGGCTTTGCCGCAGGCGCTGCCGGCGCCGTGGGCGGGGTGGACCTGGACGTAGTCGGGCAGGGTGAGGAACTTGTCCCGCAGGCTGGCGAAGAGCTGCCTGGCGCCGGCGAAGCGGGTGTCGATGCCGCCGGCGGCCTCGTCGAGCAGGTCGGGCCGGCCCAGGTCGCCGGAGAAGACGAAGTCTCCGGAGAGCAGGTAGCCGGGCTTGTCGCTGAACGCGCCGTCGGTGACCAGGAAGGACAGGTGCTCCGGGGTGTGGCCGGGGGTGTGTACCGCCTTGATGCTGATGTTGCCCAGGGCGATGGTGTCGCCGTCGTAGAGCCGCTCGCCGTCGAACCCGTACTGCCAGTCCGGGCCGCCCTCGCCCGAGACGTAGATCCTGGCGCCGGTCGCGGCGGCCAGTTCGCGGGTGCCGGAGAGGTAGTCGGCGTGGATGTGGGTCTCGGTCACGGCCACGATCTTCATGCCGTTCTTCGCGGCAAGGTCCTGGTAGACGGCGATGTCGCGCCGGCCGTCCACCACGATCGCTTCACCCTTGGCCTGGCAGCCGATCAGGTAGCTGGCCTGGGCAAGGTCTTCATCGTAAATGCGCTCGATAAGCATGGGTGCTCTCCTTCATTTTGAAAGGGGATTGGGGGTGTTCTGAATCAACGGTGCCGAACGCGTGGTGGCCCGTCGTGGTGTCAGTTGTGCTGGTGTCCGGCTTCGGCGCGGAGTTTGTCGATGTCCAGGTTCTTGACAGCCTGGATGACTTCTTCGAGGCTGGCGGCGTTGAGTGCTCCGGGCTGGGAGAAGACGAGGGTCTTGTCCTTGAAGGCCATCAGGGTGGGGATGGAGGTGATGTTCGCTGCGGCGGAGAGTGCCTGTTCGGCTTCGGTGTCCACCTTGGCGAAGGTGATGTCCGGGTGCCGTTCGGCAGCGGCGCCGTAGGTGGGGGCGAACATGCGGCAGGGGCCGCACCATGCTGCCCAGAAGTCGACGAAGACGATGTCGTTCTCCTCCAGGGTCTGGGCGAAGGTTTGGTCGGTGATGTCGATGGTTGCCATGATCTGTCGAGTCCTTTCGGGCGGGTGGGGCGGGTGCCCTGCGGCGTGGGCCTAGGTGGTGGGGAGTCCGGCGCGGGTCCAGGCGGTCATGCCGCCGGCCATGGTGTCGGCTTTGTAGCCGGCGCCGTTGAGGGCATCGGCGACGGCGGCGCTGCGGTTGCCGCTGCGGCATACGGCGATCACGGGGACTGCCGGGTCCAGCTCGCCCAGGCGCGCCTGCAGTTGGCCCATGGGGATGTGCAGGGCGTCGGGGATCATGCCCTCGGCGACCTCGAAGTCCTCTCGGACGTCCAGGATGCGGGCGGTGGAGCGGCGCTGTTCGGCTTCGGTGATGGTGATTTCAGCCATGGTGGTTCTCCTTCGAAATGGTTTTGGCTGGTGGTTGAGGTGGTGTTGGCCTCTAGGGATGGGTCAGGCGGTGACCGTGCCGGCGGTGACCCACGCCGCGACGGCGAAAATGAGTACTGCGAACGAGATTCGGATGTGCTTGTCGTGCAGGCGCCGGGCAAACCGGGCGGCAACCACTGATCCCACGATGGCCGGGATGGCGAACGCCAGGGTGGTGGCCCAGTCGATGGTGTAGCCGGCCGCGTGGGCGCTGAACCCGGCGGCGGAGTTGACCACGATGATCGCCAACGATGTGCCAACGGCCTGTTTCATGCGCAGGCCCAGGAAAATGGTGAGCGCGGGGGTGATGAGGAAGCCGCCGCCCACGCCGAGGAGCCCGGTGAGGAACCCGACGAGCAGGCCCACCCCTACGGCCTTGGGGGCGCAGGACCGGAAGGCCCGGTGCGGTCCGGTGCTGCAGGAGCCTTCGCTTTCGCGGGGTTTGCTGAGCATCCGGATGCCCGCGGCCACCATGATCCCGGCGAAGGCGAGCATCAGGATGTTCGGGTCCAGCAGCTTGCCCACGGCCGCTCCGGCCCAGGCCGCCGGGATTCCGGCAGCCCCTACCAGGGCGATGACAGGCCAGTTTAAACCCTCGCGAATGCGGGGAAGCAAGGCGGCCAGCGAGGAGATGCCCACCACCAGCAGTGAGGTGGGGATGGCCTGGGCGGGACTCATGCCCACGCCGTATACCAGGGCCGGAACAGCGATGATGGACCCCCCGCCGCCCACAACGCCCAGTACGACGCCGACGACGAGCCCCAGTCCCAGGGCCGGGATCATGCCGCTGCGCCCTCTTCGGCCCTCTTTACGGGCAGCTGCAGGATGGCGCTTTCGCGGGTGGGTTCCTTGGCAGACGTGTTCCACGGCATGGCAGACAGGGCTTTGCCCATGGCGCAGGTGTTTGTCGCAGCCGAGAACGTCAGCCCGGTGCCGATGGCGCCGGCCAGCATGCGGACCTTGGGGGAGAGGAACTTGCCTCCGGCCAGGCCCAGCATCACCAGGGAGCCGGCGGCCAGGCGGACCTGGCGCTCCAGGTCCCAGCGGTCCCTGCCCTTGACCACGTCGCCGCCGGCGGCGGCGAAGCCGGGAACTCCGCCGGTGAGGACATAGGCGGTGTCCAGGCCGACGGTGGCCAAGCGCTGGCGGGCCTGTTCGGCGCGGACGCCGGACTGGCAGACCAGGACCACGCGGGAGCCCAGACGGGCGGCGAGCTCATCGGTGTGCTCGGCAAGCAGGGGAAGCGGCACGTTGTAGGAGCCGCGGATGTGCATGGATTCGAACTCGGCGGCCGAGCGAACGTCGATCACCACCAGGTCCTGGTGCTCCTTGACCCAGGACTGGAGGGTCTCGGGAGCCAGCGCGGTCACGGCGTTTGCCTTGGAAGGGGGAGTCATAAGTGGCCTCTCGGAAGGGGTCTGGTGGATACCCCACCGAGTATTACAGATACCCCCGGGGGTAGTCAAAATACCCATGGGGGTATATAGTTGAGGGCAGCACCTTATCGATGGAGACACCTCTTATGGAACTGAACCCAACCGAACTCACGCCCGTGATCAACCGCCTCAAGCGTGCCCAGGGCCAGCTCGCCGCCGTCACCCGGATGCTCGAAGAAGGCCGGGACTGTAAGGATGTCGTTACCCAGTTGGCGGCCGTGTCCAAGGCCCTTGACCGTGCCGGCTTCGCGATCATTGCCACCGGACTGGAGCAATGCATCGTCCAAAAGGACGAAACCATGGACCAGAAGGACCTGGAGAAGCTCTTCCTCTCCCTGGCCTGATTAGCTGTCCAAATCAGCCCCCTAGGCACCGACCGTCCGGCAACTTCGAGGAGCACCATGACCTACACCCTGGCCACCGCCGTCGACCTTCCCTGGGCCGAAGCGCTGGAACGCACCCGCGAAGCCCTTGCGGCGCAGGGATTCGGAATCCTGACCGAGACTAATGTCCGATCCACCTTCGAAGCCAAGCTGGGCGCTGAAGCCGCGGACGCCGTCGGCGACTACGTCATCCTCGGCGCTTGCAACCCGTCCCTTGCCAGCCGTGCCCTCGCCGCCGAGCCGGAAATCGGCGCGCTGCTCCCGTGCAACGTCGTCGTGCGCCGGAACAAGGATGCCGGCGTAACCACTGTGGAAGCCATCGATCCGCAGACCATGGTCCAGTTAAGCGCTACCCCATCAGTCAAAGAAGTTGCCGACGACGCCGGAAGGCGCCTCCGGAAGGCCCTCGCCGACTTGGGCAAGGCGGCGAACTAGGGTGTCCGTGCAAACAACGGTTCCAGAGACAGCGCAGGCCCCACCGGCCTGCTCATTCACTCAGCCGGCCCGCTCGAGAAGGATGCCCTGACCGGCATCCTGCCGGGTATGGCTTCATTATTGCCCGGAGCGGGTCAGCCGGTGCGGGGGGAACGAGCTGGCTGCACGCGCGCCGGTGCCGGGAACGGCGCGGGCCGGCGACTTAAGAAGCGGGGGAGCGGCGTTCAATCAGGATGGTGTCGCGCCATTGTCCGGCGAGCGGGCCGTGGGTCATCCTCGCGATGCGTTGCCTGCGTCCGACGACGGTGTAGCCGTTGGCGAGATGCACATTGAGGCTGGCTGCATTTTCAGGAAAGACGCTGGCCTGGATGGTCCAGATCCCGTCAGTCTCGGCGGTGTTCCGAGCCGGGGGCCCGGGCTTCGAAGGTGGCGTGGCCGGTATCGATTCCTTCCTGGTAGATGCGCCGGACGTCGGGCCGGTCGGCGGGTTCCATGGCCCGGATCGCCCCGGAGCTCACAGCTTGGCGAGGAGGCCGGCGACGTCGTCCAGCGCACCGGGGGCCAGGGAGAAGTAGGCCCAGGTGCCGCGCTTTTCCCGGTGCAGCAGTCCCGCTTCAACCAGGATCTTCAGGTGGTGGGATACCGTGGGCTGGCTCAGGTCCAGTGGGTCGGTCAGGTCGCACACGCAGGTGGCCCCGGTGGATGAGGCCTTGATGATGGAGAGCAGCCTCAGCCGGTTCGGGTCGGCCAGTGCTTTGAACACCAGGGCGTGGTGCTTCGCTTCCTCCGCGCCCAGGGCAGGCTGGCCTGCCGGTCCACAGCAGGCGTCATCCGTGGCGGGTTGGGCGAGGACGGGCAGCAGGTTCATGTACCCATTATGCGCCAATATCGATATTCATCAATGTAGGGTCGGAGGCGCGGCAGGTGCCCGTCCTCCCGCCGGCACAGCTTCGGTCTGGGAAATGGCCTTTCCGGCTTCATGGGGAAGGATGACGTCATTTGCGGCGCGGCCCGCCGAGGGAAGCAGGAGGGTGAGGAGGCCCAGTCCGACGGCCCCGCCGATGAGCTGGGCGAGAACGAAGCCGGGCACGGAGCCCGGTGCGATGCCCGCGGCGGTGTCGGTGAAGATGCGCCCGATCGTCACGGCCGGGTTGGCGAAGGACGTCGAGGAGGTAAACCAGTATGCGGCCCCGATGTAGGCGCCCACGGCGGGCGCGGCCAGGGTGCCCCGCCGTGTCGCCGCGAGAGTGAAGATCAGCAGGATGAGTCCGGCGGTCGCGACGACTTCACCGAGCAGGTGGCCGTCGGTGGCGCGGGGCGTGGCGGAGATGGAGGTGCCCACCTCGAACATGGCATTGGCGATGATGCTGCCGCTGATGGCCCCTGCGGTCTGCGCCGCCGCGTATGCGCCGAGCTCCGGCAGGGTCAACCCGGTGCCGCTGCGCCGCCCCAAGGCCCAGTCGACGAGCGAGACCACCGGGTTGAAGTGCGCGCCGCCCAGGGGCCCGAAGATGAGGATCAGCACGGTGAGTCCGAGCGCGGTCGCGGTGCTGTTCTGCAGTAGCTGCAGCCCGGCGTCGCTGGGGGAGAGTTGCTGCGCAGCGATTCCGGAGCCGACGACGATCATCACGAGAAGGCTGGTGCCGAGCAGTTCGGCGACGGCGCGGCGCCACAGCGCCGGCTGGTTGGAAGTCATGGCACCAGCTTGACCGAGAAAATTAACTCAGTCAAAATTGAATCAATGAACACTGAGTCAGCTGATGCTTTCAAGGCGCGGGTTGCCAAGCACGCGGCCCTGGCCGATCCTGCACGGCTGCGCATCGTCGACCTGCTGACCCTGGGTGACTTGTCGCCCACGGAACTGCAGGCCGAACTGGGCATGCCCTCAAACCTGCTGTCCCATCACCTGCGGACCTTGGAGTCCGCGGGCCTGACCACCCGGCACCGCTCCGAAGCCGACCGGCGCCGCAGCTACGTCCGGCTGGCCGCCGGCGCGACCGAGGGGCTCGTTCCCGGCGTCGAACATGGCGTCGGCCGGATTCTGTTCGTTTGCACGCGGAACAGCGCCCGGTCCCAACTGGCCGCGGCGCTCTGGGGGCAGGTCAGCGACATCCCCTCGGTGTCGGCAGGAACGCACCCGGCCGAGCGCATCGCCGAGGGGGCGCTCAATGTCGCCCGACGGCACGGACTGGACCTGGCCGACCGCCGTCCCCGCGGCCTGAACGAGGTCGGCGGCGACTGGGGCTTCGTCGTGACCGTGTGCGACAACGCCCACGAGGAACTCACCAATCCCGGCGACGTCCACTGGTCCGTGCCCGATCCCCTCCGGCTCAACACCGACGAAGCCTTCGAGAACGCCTTCACCGACATCTCCCACCGCATCAACGACCTCGCGCCCCGGCTGCACGCCGCCTGACCCCGGGATCCCCTCCCGGGCACGAGGCACGCCGGGGCGCAAGCCATATATTGACAATTATCAATGAATCGTCCGATACTCCATACATCGATCAGCATCAATATTTGCGTGGCGATGCAGGACGCGGACGCTTCCACCGAACCAGACCGTTTCACCCGTCCCCTAACTAACTCCAGGAGAAAACCAGTGAGCACCGAAGCCGCCAAGAAGCCTTCCGTCCTGTTCGTCTGTATCCACAATGCGGGCCGCTCCCAGATGGCCGCCGCCTTCCTTACCACCCTCGGCAAGGGCCAGATCGAGGTCCGCTCTGCCGGGTCCCAGCCCGCCGACAAGATCAACCCGGCCGCCGTCGAGGCCATGGCCGAGCTGGGCATCGACATGTCCGCCGAGATCCCCAAGGTCCTGACCACCGAGGCCGTGAAGGAGTCCGACGTGGTGATCACCATGGGCTGCGGCGACGAGTGCCCGTACTTCCCGGGCAAGCGCTACGAGGACTGGGTCCTGAAGGACCCTGCAGGCAAGGGCGTGGAGTCCGTCCGGCCGATCCGGGACCAGATCAAGACCCGGATCGAGGGCCTGATCGAATCCCTCGTCCCGGCCGCCAAGTAGCATGCCCAACACCCGGACGGGGAGGAGGTGAGCTGAATGAGGACAGGATGCTGCGGCGACGGCTGCTGCGATGGCGATCAGGACTGTGACCAGGACTGCTGCTGAACCTCCGTCTGCCGGATCCCGAATAGATCCGGCAGGCACCCCACACCCGACACCACCAAATGATGAGAAAAGAGGACAGCATGGACGCACCAAAGACCGTTCCGGTTGCCGTGATCGGCGCCGGACCCGTAGGCCTGGCCGCCGCAGCCCACCTGATCGAACGCGGCCTCGAACCGCTGATCCTCGAAGCCGGCCCGACGGCGGGCGCCGCCATCGAGCAGTGGCGCCACATCCGGCTGTTCTCGCCCTGGAGGTTCAACCTCGACGCCGCCGCCGTGCGGCTCCTCGAGGCGTCCGGCTGGGAATCTCCCCGCCCGACCGCCCTGCCCTATGGGGGCGAACTCATCGACAAATACCTCGCACCCCTGGCCGCCCTGCCTGAGATCGCCTCCCGGCTACAGACCGGCGCCCGGGTCGTCGCCGTCACCCGGCAGGGCATGGACAGGACCCACAGCCGGGACCGCGGCACCACACCCTTCGTGGTCCGGGTCGAACGCGCCGACGGCGAGGTTAGGGAGTACCAGGCCGCCGCTGTCATCGACGCGTCCGGCACTTGGTCCACCCGCAACCCGCTCGGAACCTCCGGCTTGCCCGCGGTTGGCGAAGACGCCGCCGCTGCCCACATTTCATCGCCGCTGCCGGACGTCCTGGGCCGGGACCGCGAAGCGTTTGCAGGGCACACCGCCGTCGTGATCGGTGCGGGCCATTCCGCCGCCAACACCCTGATCAACCTGTCGGAGCTCGCCGCCCAGACGCCCGGGACAAAGATTGTGTGGGCGATCCGCGGCGCTTCCGCGGCCAAGGTCTACGGGGGAGGCGACGCCGACGGCCTCGCCGCGCGCGGCCAGCTCGGCAGCCGGCTCCGCGCCCTGGTCGAATCCGGCACCGTGGAACTGCACACCGGCTTCGGGATCGCCTCCCTCGCCACGGCCGACGGCGCCGTCACCCTGACCGCCACCAACAGCCGGACCCTGAAGGCCGACGTCGTGGTCCCGGCCACCGGCTTCCGCCCCGATCTGGACATCCTCCGGGAACTTCGGCTCGAACTGGACCCCGCCGTGGAAGCCCCGCGTGAGCTCGGCCCGCTGATCGACCCCGAATTCCACTCCTGCGGCACCGTCGAGCCCCACGGCGCCAGGATGCTGGCCCACCCGGAACAGGACTTCTACATCGTCGGCATGAAGTCCTACGGCCGGGCCCCCACCTTCCTGCTCGCCACCGGCTACGAGCAGGTCCGCTCCGTCGCGGCCGCCCTGGCCGGGGACCGCGAGGCCGCCGACACCGTCCAGCTCGACCTTCCCGAAACCGGCGTCTGCTCCTCGGACATCGGCACCAGCTGCGACGTCCCCGCAGCCGTACCCGCAGGGTTTGTCGTCGAAACCGCCGGCGGCTGCTGCGGAGCACCCGAACCCGTCCTCGTCGGATTCCCCACCGGACTGGCCCACGGTCGCTCCGGCGAAAACTGACCACTGTCCCTTGCTGCGTCCACTGAACACACTGGAGAGCCGACATGACTGACCACCACGAACACCGGGGCCTGCAGGACAACACCGAACTCCTGCACCGGATCAGCGCGCGCCTGGCAGACCGGTTCGCCGGGGTGTTCGCGGCGGAGACGGTCGAACGCTACGTCTTCGAGTCCTACACGGCCCTGGCCCGGACGGCGAAGATCACCACGCACCTGCCATCCACCACCGAGCACTTCGCCGGCGACCGTCTTAATGCCCTGGTCAAATCTAAGGACGCCGTCGCGTCCGAGGTCCCCGAAGTGCTGTTTGTCTGCGTGCAGAACGCCGGCCGGTCCCAGATGGCCGCGGCCCCACTCACCGTCGAGGCCAAAGGCAGGATCCACGTCCGGTCCGCCGGCTCCCTGCCGGCTGCCGAGCTGGACCCGGCCGTCGTCGCTGCGATGTCCGAAATGGGCCTCGACCTGACCAAGGACTACCCCAAGCCCTTGACCGACGACGTCGTGCGCGCCTCCGACGTCGTGATCACGATGGGCTGCGGCGACTCCTGCCCCATCTACCCCGGCAAACGCTACGAGGACTGGGAACTGGCCGACCCGGCCGGTCTGCCCGTCGCGGCCGTGCGGATCATCCGCGACGAGATCCACGACCGGGTCAAGGCGCTGGCTTCATCATTGCTCCATGACCCCAGCTCAGAAAAGGAAGAATCAAGCGCATGACCGAGACCACGACAACGCCTGGCGTCCTGTTCGTCTGCAGCAAGAACGGCGGAAAATCCCAGCTCGCCGCCGGCCTCATGAACCAGCTCGCCGGCGGAGACGTCACCGTCTACTCGGCAGGGACCAAACCCGGGACATCCCTGAACCCGCAGGCCGTGGAATCCCTGGCCGAACTTGGCATCGACATCACCGGCGAACACCCCAAGCCCGTATCCGGGGAGGTGCTCGACGCCGTCGACGTGGTAGTGGTGCTGGGCACTGAAGCGAAACTCGAATCCCGCGGGGGCGCCCGCTTCGAGGTGTGGGAAACGGACGAGCCCTCCGAGCGCGGCATTGAAGGCATGGAGCGGATGCGCCTGGTCCGGGACGACATCAAAGCCCGGGTCCAGAAGCTCCACACGGAGCTCACCGGGCACTAAGCATGCCGGCCCCAGCGGTATCCCGGGCACTGGCCGCGGTCCGGCCCATCAGCGCCGACACCGGCTGGGACCCGGCGCTGGTCACCGGGGCATTCTCCGCCGGGCTCGTGGTGTCCGCCGGGGCTGGAATCGCGGTTTTCTAGAGTTTCCAGTATTTGCAAGGCCTGGAATGCAGTTCGATTCCCACCTCGGGCACGTGTTCTCCCTGTTCAGGGGCTTGGTGCCTCTGAGTGTGCACATAGCTCCATTCCGGGTCGGACGTTCCACGCTCTCGGCGGTTGTGGTGGGACCGGGCTTTGGCCGGAGCGGCGCCGCCAGCGACGGGCATGGCGGCGGTATCGATGGAGGATGGGTCGAGCTTGAGCGTTGTGAGCGGATATCCCGCAGCATGGCTCAGGACGAATACGCTCCTCGTAGTCATCCAGGGCGACGCTTCCGGCGTCGATAATGTCCCTTAGCTGGGCTGCAGCGGAAACCGTAGGCAGGGCGGCCCACTTTTGGTATTCGTCTGGCCGAGTTGCCTTGCTAAACTGCCCCCGACGGTTCGTTGAGCCGGAAGGAGACCCGGATGTCGCAGGGAAGCGCGCCGTGGACGCCACGGGACCAGTGGTGGGTTAGGGACAACCTGCGGGAGGCCATCGACCATCTCGTGGAGCTCGGTTACTCGGTGCGCGGGGGACAGGGCGAGGACCCGGAACTGATCGATCCCGGCGGTTCGGCCGTGGAGACGTGGCGTGAGGGCTATCCCTACGAGGAACGGATGTCCCGCGAGGACTACGAGCTGGAGAAATACCGGCTGCAGGTTGAGCTGCTGAAGTTCCAGTACTGGGGCCAGGACCGGGAACTCCGGAACGTGATCGTTTTCGAGGGTCGGGATGCCGCCGGCAAGGGCGGAACGATCAAACGCTTCACCGAACACTTGAATCCCCGCTCGGCCCGTGCCGTTGCGCTGGCCAAACCCTCCGACCGTGAACAGGGCCAGTGGTATTTCCAGCGCTACATCCAGCACCTGCCCTCGGCAGGGGAGATCGTGATGTTCGATCGCTCCTGGTACAACCGGGCGAATGTCGAGCGGGTCATGGGTTTCTGTTCGGACCAGGACTACGAGACCTTTATGGTTCAGGCGCCGCTCTTCGAGAGGATGCTGGTGGACTCCGGTATCCACCTCACTAAGTTCTGGTTTTCGGTGACCCGCCACGAACAGCGCACCCGCTTCGCCATCCGGCAGATCGACCCCGTGCGGCGCTGGAAGCTCTCGCCGATGGACCTGGCTTCCCTGGATCGGTGGGAGGCGTACACAGCGGCCAAGGAAGAGACGTTTCTGCGCACCGATACGGACCATGCACCATGGATGACTATCAAGTCCAACGACAAGAAGCGGGGGCGAATCAACGCCATGCGCTTCTTCCTCAACCAGTTCGACTACGAGGATAAGGACACCTCGGTGGTCCACGACGCCGACCCGCTCATCGTGCGGCGTGGGCGCGAGGCCGCTGGCGACTGAGCCAGGCGGATATTCGCGGCAAGCCGGACAGCGTTTCCCCGGGCTTCCCGGCCTCAGTGCCCGCCGAGGATCTCCACGAGTGCGAACGAGAGGCCGAAGCCGACGGCGATCGCGATGCCGGCGGCGGCGCCGGCATCGCGGGTCCCCTCCGGCACCATGCGGACCGTCACGTTAGTCAGGATGCCGCCGCCGGCGAAGGCCAGCGCGAAGGCCACGACCTCGGGCCGGGCTGCCCCCAGCAGCACCATGAAGACGGCAACCGACGCGGCGCATAAGAACGCCATGGCCAGCCAGGCAAACAGGACATGGCGGGTGGTCATGCCTGATTCGCGCAACGGTCCGGTGTCGGCCATGGCCTCGGGCACGCCGCAGAGGAAGACGGCGGCAAGCACCGCGGCACTGATGCCGGAGCCGCTCAGCAGCGCCCCTGTGATGACAACACCTTCGGCGACCACGGACAGCCCGATCACAAGGAATCTCGGCTCGTGGACGACAGGCGCGGTCAGCCGCCGGCCGCGCACGGCACCGGTCACAACCCACGCCGTCGCTACGGCCCCGCCGATCAGTCCCACCCCGACATAACCGCTTCCGCCGGCCAGCCTGCCGGCCTCGGAGACGAGCTTGTAGGCGACGGCCGAAAGCAGGGCGCCGGCGCCGAAACCGGTCAGGATGCCGAGCAGGACGCTGTTGCCGACGCGCCACCGCAGGGCGAGCAGTCCACCCAGGAAATACGAGGACCCGGCAAGCATCCCCCAGCCAAATGCCTGCAGCATTGGCGGCCCCTTTCGGCTTAGGCGCTAAAGCACCGCGCCTAGGCATCATCCCGAACGGCCGGGGGAAATGGCAAGGGCCGCGAGGCGCCACGGGATGGACGATGTGCTCCGGCCCCGCGGGAAGGGGGCCGAGCATCGTTCCCGTTAGGTTGCTTGTAGGGGCCGGGCCCGGTGATGCGCGGTCTTGGCCGTACCGTGGGTGTGTTCGATGGCATCGAGCACGACGGCGGTCAGACGCTGGGTGCTCAGCATGGTTTCGCGTTGCCGGCGTGATCCCGTACCGGACGCGAGGATCCCGGCGACGTCTTGGGCCACTTGCTCCTCCTCCCCACTGCTGGCCAGGGCTGGCCGGATGTGGTTCAGGAGGGCCTGAATGGCTTCGGCGGCCGGGCACGGCGTGTTCAGCAGGGGGTGCAGCAGCGTGTCCTCCACCCCGGACTTGCTGGCCTGCCATCCAGCCAGGCCCAGCTGCGCGGCGGACAGGCGGGGCGCGGGTATTCCGGCGGACCATTCCTGGGCAGCCCGTTCGACGAGGGCCCGGACGATGGCAGCGATCGCGGCCGTATGCGAGGCCTCCATGCAGACGTCGGCGATGCGTACCTCCACAGTTGGGTGATTGCGGGACAGGCGCGCGTCGAAATACACCATGCCTTCATCGAGGAGTACTCCGGTAGCCAGCAACGATTGCACGTAACGGCGGTATGCGCGTTCTGATCCAAATCTTTCGCACGGACCGGCGGTCTGCCAGCGGCTCCACGCCTGGTAGCGGAAGCTCGCATAGCCTGTGTCGGCGCCTTGCCAGAACGGCGAATTCGCGCTGAGCGCCAACAGGACGGGCAACCAGACGCGAATCCGGTCCAGGACTGCCACGCCTTCCTCACCGTCGGTGACACTGACATGAACGTGGACGCCGCAGGTGAGTTGCTCCCGGAGGGTCAATCCGAACCGGTCGGCCATGTTTAAGAAGCGCGGCTGCGGAACGAGGGTAGGGGTGGCCGGGACCGGGCTGGTAGCCAGGGCGACCGCTCTTGCGCCTACCGACCGTGCTGCCTCATCGGCGAGGCGCCGGCCCTCCCGGATGCCCGCTGCGATTTCCTGCAGGGTGGAACAGACAGGACCGACGGCTTCGAGCTGCTCCTGTTTGACCTCCAGGGCCAAAGTGGGTGCGCTGCCGGTTTCAGGGCGCCGTGGTTCGTTGGCCAAGCACTTTTCCGCGGCGGCTACGGGCTGTCCTGTCGCCGGGTCGACGAGCAGGAATTCCTCCTCGACGCCGAAGGTCCTCTGAAGCCTGCCACCAGAAGCGATGTGTGGTCTGTTCGTCGAAGGTTTCAAGGCGGTTCCTAACGCCAGGGGCCTCCAGCCGGGCGAACGCAGGCGGCTGCCGGTGAAGCGATACATCACTGCTACACAAGGCACGCTCTCTGGCCCGAATAGGCTGCTGATCTCCTCAGGCTAACCCCGGCAGCAGGCTGCCGGAAGTGGAACTCCTGAAGGGCCTCGGGCGGAGGGACGTCAGGCGCGGCCCGGTAACGTCCACGGTGGCCCACCTGTCTGTAGCGGTCGGCGGCAGCGACGAGCATGGGTGCGCTGTCCACACTGCGGGCTGTGGATCGAGTCGGGCAGTGTTCCGCATGTTTCCGGGGAAATCGGCGGTACTGGATTGGTACCCCTGGTGCATCGCTATGAATTTGCGTGTCCCGCAGGCCTGGATCGGCGTTTGGACATGCTTGCGATTGCGGGAACACACACAGAAGTATGCCTTGCTGCTCCAAGGTGCAGAACTTGTGCTCCGCATCACTGGGCCTCTGAGTTTGGCCTGTTCGCTGGCGTTCCGGGCTTAGGCGGGAAGAGCTGAGAAGAAGCAGGTGGGATTTCTCTTCAGCGTCGTTGGCTGTTCCCCTGACTTCTCCCTACGCCGCTCGTGGTGACTTTGCTGATTCTTCAGGGTGGGGCAGACGTCAGGGAAACCATTCGTCGGGTTCGAGGGTGGTGGCGGCGTCGAGGGCGTCGTCGACGACGATGAGGTAGTTGTCGCGTCCGGCGGCCATGGGGACGGAATGGTCGCCGTATTTGTTGTAGGCGAGGTCGACGGCGTCGTTGGCGTTGGTGATGTTGAGTTTGGGGAGGAGTCGGGCGATGTCGAGGGTGTCCTTGTCGCGTTCGGCGGCGATTTTCATTGCCAGGAGTGTTTCGGTGTCCGCGGCCTGGATGGTCAGTCCATCCAGTTGTTCCAGTTGAACCCAGGTGGCGTAGTCCGAAACGACGGCTGAGGTGTTGGAGTTCAGCCAGTAGGGGGAGAGGCCGTAGTCTGCGGCCATTTCGGTGACGATGGGTGTCCCCGCGTCGGATCAGCGTGTCGGCCGCGCACCCGATCAAAGGATTGGACGGGCTCGGAGTTGAACGAGGGCCCCGCGGCTGCCTGTCCATCCAAAGACTGTCATAGGGTGCTTCCATTCAGCGGAAACGACCCAGCGGCACGTACTAGGAGACTGCTGAATTAGTCGCGGGGCGGGCGTGTCCGCTGGACTGGTGGGCCTGGTGGTTAAGACTGGTCTTATGCAGGGACGCGAGGAGGCGCAACGCGGGTATTTGGATGTGGAGGCGCTGGCCGGGGAGTTGTTGGCTCCGGGCAGCGTCTTCGCGTTTCTGGCCAGTCATCGGGGGCGGTTGTTTCCGGATTCAATGATGGAGGACCTCTTCCCGTCGCGGAGGGGCCGGCCTTCGGTTCCGGCGCCGGTGATCGGGTCGGTGCTGGTACTGCAGGCGTTGCAGGGCCTTTCAGACCGGGAGACCGCGGAGGCGTTGACCTATGATCTGCGCTGGAAGGCCGCGTGCGGGTACGGGCTGACCGACACGGCGTTCCATCCGAGCACGCTGACGTATTGGCGGCGCCGTCTTGCCGGATCGGGAAATCCGCACCGGATTATGGAGGCCATCGCGGAGGTCGTTGCCGAGACCGGAGTCCTGAAGGGCAAGCGGCGGCGGGCGGTGGACTCCACGGTCCTGGACGACGCGGTGGCCAGGCAGGACACCATCACGCAGCTGATCGCCGCGGTCCGCCGCTTCGGCCGGGACGTTCCCGGCGGCCAGGACCTGGTCGGCGTCCACGCGAAGGGGTATGACTACACCCGCACCGGCAAACCGGACATCGCCTGGGATGATCCGGACGCCAAAGACGGACTGATCTGCGTGCTGGTGACCGATGCGTTGGCGCTGCTGGCGGTGGTCGATCCCGAAACCCTGGAGGGCACGGCCGCTGATGCGTATGCGCTGCTGGCCTTGGTCGCCGGGCAGGATGTCGAACCGGCCGAGGATTCGGACGGGACGGACGGGCGGTGGCGGATCGCCCGGAAGGTCGCCCCGGACCGGGTCATCTCCACGGTGGACCCGGATACCCGGCACGCGCATAAGACCCAGTCACGCCAGCAGGACGGCTACAAAGCCCACATCGTGATCGAGCCCGACACCGGGCTGATCACCGTCGCGGAACTGAC
>NZ_CP022314.1:2950996-3064930 GCF_003352915.1 Arthrobacter sp. PM3
TCATGATCACCGCCCGGTCCACCAGATCAAGCCGGTTGGACCCCGGCCGGACAGCGGGCACCGGGCCCGCCTCAACGCCTCCATCAACACCCATACGCATCTGCATGCCGCCAGTCTTGCCCAGCCACCGCTGCGTATTACTGCGCCACACCCCAATCCGGGCCGAGGCCTCCTTCACCGACACCCCCTGCCGCAGAAGTGAAAAGAACTCATCCTTCAGCGCATCCGGCGCCGGATAACCACTCGGCATAGCAACCTCCAAAAACAGAATGTTGCAACGACCGTATGATTTTGCGCGCTCCGGATCGGCTTTAAGTGACCCCGCGTTGCTTGTGTCAGCGGCCGGCCGCGGCGGGGAGCCCGTACCGGTGCTCGGGCCGGCCGGTGGTGCCGTACCGCAGCTGGATGTCGACGGCGCCGTCATCCGCGAGCGAGGACAGGTACCGCTGGGCCGTGGCCCGGGACACCCCCACCCGGGCGGCGACGTCGGCCGCCGAATATTGCTCGCCGGGAACCAGGGATTCCAGTACCGCGGCCTCGGTGGCGGACCGGGGCCGGGCCGAGGCCGCGACATCGCCCGGGATCAGGGCGCGCTTGGCGCGTTCCACCGCTTCCTGGTTGACGGACCCGGGCTGGGACAGGATCCGGCGATAGCGGGCATAGGAGCGCAACTGCTGGGACAGGGACTCCGCCGTGAAAGGCTTGAGCAGATAGCCCAGCGCCCCCCGGCGGAACGCGAGGCGGAGCGAGGCCGTGTCCGAGGCCGCGCTAAGAATCACCGTGTCCACGTCCAGCTGATGCAGCAGGTCCAGGCCCGAGGCATCCGGCAGGTAGACATCCAGGAGCACCAGGTCCGGGCGCAGGCTGTGGATCGCCTGCAACGCCTGCGACGCCGTGCCGGCCGGCGGCAGCGCCAGGAAGCCGGCCACCGAATCCACGTAGGCGGCGTGCAGCTTGGCGACATGGAAGTCGTCGTCGACAATCAGCACCCTGAAATCTTCAGACATCGGTGTCCTTTCCGCTTGGTTCTGTGGCCGCCGGCATTGTGGTGCCGGGCAGTGTGGTCCCGGGCAGGGTGGCGACAAAGACGGCGCCCGGCCCGCCGGCGGAGCCCGGGTCCACGACCCGGACGTCGCCGCCGCGGCGGCGCGCCAGCTGCCGCGACAGCGCCAGCCCCAGGCCCTGCCCGGCGCCGGCCCGCGCCGGCCGGTCCGACGTCGTATACCCCTCCGCGAACACGGCCTCGGCCTCCGCGGCCGAGTACCCGGCGCCCAGACCGTCCCCGGAATCCGCGACGACGATATGGAGGGTGCCGGGGCCGCCGTCGACGCCCGGTTCGTCCAGCACCTCCACCTCCACCCAGCGCTCGGCCGCGGCACCGGCCACGGCGGCGTTCACGGCGTTGTCGATCAGGTTCCCCAGGACGGTGGTGACGTCCTGCGGTTCGGTGACGTGGCCCCGGACCACGGATTCCGGGCCGAGGCGCAGGCTGACCCCGCGCTCGTCCGCCTCGACGCCCTTGGCCCCGATGAACGCCTGCAGGTACGGGTCCTGGAGCAGCGCGGCCTGGTCCACCGGGAAGGCCAGCGGCCCGGTCGCCACCAGCCGGGCCAGGTACTCCTGGGCCTGCCGGGGCTGCCCGATGCTCATGAAGCCGGCGATCGTGTGCAGCTGGTTGGCGAACTCGTGGCGCTGCGCCCGCAGGGCGGCGGACATCGTTCCGACGGCGTCGAGCTGGCGGGTCAGCTGCTGCAGCTCGGTCCGGTCACGCAGCATCACCACCCAGCCCAGGTCCTCGCGGCCGTGCAGGGCCTTGCGGGCGCTCGCCACCAGGACCCGGCCGCCGGCCACGAGCTCCACGGCATCGCCCTCCGCCGCGTCGGCCCGGGTCAGGGCCTTCAGCTGGGGCGGCACCGGCGCACCGGCCCAGGCGGCGCCCGTGAGGTCGGGAACACCCAGAAGCCGCTGGGCGGCGGCATTGAAGACACTGACCCTGCCGTCGGCCGCCACGCCGATCACGCCGTCGTCGACCCCTTGCAGGACGGCCACCTGGTCGTGCACCAGGGTGCTGATTTCCTCCGGCTCAAGGCCGAGCGTCAGCCGCTGGAGCCGCCGGCGCAGCAGGAAAGACGCCAGCACGCCGGCCAGCAGGGCTCCGGCGGCCGTGACGGCGATGGGGATGATGTCCCGGGCCAGGCTTTGGCTGATCGATTCGGTCGAGTAACCCACGCTCACCTCGCCCACCACGGCCGTGGACCCGGGAGCGAACACCGGGACCTTGGCGCCGGCGGACGGGCCCAGCGTGCCGGTGTTGCGCGTGGTGACCTCCCTGCCGGCAAGGGCTTCGGAGGGGTCGGTGCTGACCTTTTCGCCCAGCCGTTCCGCCTCCGGGTGCGCCAGGCGGATGCCCGTCTCGTCCGTGATGACCACGAACAGGGCGCCGGTGCGGGTGCGGGCGCCCTCCGCGGCCGCCATCAGCGGTCCGGCCAGCAGCTCGGGCGCCGGGGGAGCGGCCGGCAGGGCGCTGATGGCCTGGACCTCGGCGCGCACGGACGGGTCCGAGGCCACGGTCCGGGCCAGGGTCAGTGCCTGGTTCTCCGCCTCGCGGCCCAGCCGCTCGTAGCTCAGCCAGGCGTGGACCGCACTGCTCAGGAGCACCACCAGCGCCACGACGCCCAGCTGCAGCAGCAGTGTCTGGGTGGAAAAACGCAGGGGCGGCAGGCCAGTGCGGCGCTTCATCGGGGCTCCTGCCTGGGGAACGGAACGGGTGTGAGCAAAATGCGCAAAATGCATCCAATAAGCAGTATGCCAATCAATTGAGCCAAAGGCCCAGCCGTGACGGGCGCCACTCTAACGTCTGTAGTGCGCATCACACCGTAGTGGTGTCATTCAAAGAAGAAGGAGCCGGCCGTGCTGGTATTACTAGGATTCGCCATGATCGCGGTCTTCATGGTGCTGATCATGACGAAGAAGCTGACGCCCGTCCTGGCGCTCATCATCGTTCCCACGATTTTCGGGCTTTTCGCCGGCGCCGGCCTCGGCATCGGACCCATGGTCATGGACTCCATGAAGTCCATGACGTCCACGGCCGCCCTGCTGATGTTCGCCATCATCTACTTCGGCCTGATGATCGACGTCGGGCTGTTCGACCCGCTGGTGAAGTTCATCCTGCGCAAGCTCGGCAACGACCCCGCCAAGGTGGTCCTCGGCACGGCCATCCTTGCCGCCGCGGTGTCGCTCGACGGCGACGGCTCCACCACCTTCATCCTCACCACTGCGGCCATGCTGCCGGTCTACCTCCGGCTCAAGATGAGCCCCGTCGTCCTGACCTGCGTCGCCGGCCTGGCCAACGGCACCATGAACATCCTGCCGTGGGGCGGCCCCACGGCCCGTGCCGCGACCGCGCTGAAGCTGGACGTCAACGACGTCTTCGTCCCGATGATCCCGTCCCTCATTGTGGGCCTGGTCGTGGTGCTCGCCTTCTCTTGGCTCCTCGGCCTGCAGGAACGCAACCGCCTCCGCGCCGTCGCCCCGGAAATCTGGGGCGTGCCGGAAACGGCTGAAGAGTTCGACGGCGGCGCAGCGGCCGGCAGCGCGGCCGGCGGTTCCGGCAACGGCGGCCCGGGTTCGACCCCCGCTGCGGGCAAGCCGGGCACCGGCGGCGCCGGCGTCGCAGTCCTGGAGCGCACGGAGCTCCTGGTCGATGAGCACGACACCGCCATGGCGGACACCGCCCTGGACCCCAACCGCGCCACCCTGCGTCCCAAGCTGTTCTGGTTCAACCTCGGCCTCACCGTCGCCGTCATGGCCACCCTCGTCGCCAACATCATCCCGCTCCCGTTCGTCTTCATGGTCGGCGCGGCCATCGCCCTGCTGGTCAACTTCCCCAAGGTCAAGGACCAGGGCGCCCAGCTGATCGCCCACGCACCCTCGATCGTCGCCGTCGTTAGCATGGTCATGGCCGCCGCGGTCCTGACCGGCGTCCTCAACGGCACCGGCATGGTCAAGGCCATGTCCGAATGGCTCGTCCAGATCATCCCGGCGGACATGGGACCGCTCATGGCCGTCATCACCGGCGTCCTGAGCATCCCGATGACGTTCTTCATGAGCAACGACGCCTTCTACTTCGGCGTCCTGCCGGTCCTCAGCGAGACGGCCGCCCACTACGGCGTCGGCGCCGCCGACATGGCGCGCGCCTCCATCACCGGCCAGCCCTTCCACCTGCAGAGCCCCCTGGTCCCGGCCATCCTGCTCCTGGTCTCCCTGGCCAAGGTGGACCTCGGCGACCACCACAAGAAGGTGCTCTGGCGCACGGCTGTCATCTCCCTGGTGATGCTCGGGGTGGGAGTCCTCACCGGAGCCATCGGCGTCGGCTGACCCGCCCCTCCCGCACCGCCAAAAGCAACGCGGGGTCACCTACGGCCCATTCCGGACGCCCGGACGGACCGTAAGTGACCCCGCGTTGCTTGTTAGTAGACTGGGACGGAAAACAATCCGTACCTTGCAGGGGAGATCCATGGCTGCGATCAACCGCGACGACGTTGCGCATCTTGCGCGTCTCGCGCACATCGAGATGAGTGCTGAAGAGCTGGACAGGATGGCCGGCGAACTCGCCGTCATCGTGGAATCGGTGAAGTCCGTAAGTGAAGCCGCCGGTGATGATGTCCCGGCCACCTCGCACCCGATCCCGTTGAGCAACGTCTTCCGGGAAGACGTCGTGGGCCACACGTTCACCGCCGAGCAGTCCCTCTCCGGCGCGCCCGATGCGTATGAGGGCCGCTTCAAGGTCCCGGCAATCCTGGATGAGGACTAAGACCATGACTGACACCAACGAACTGATCCGCCTCTCCGCCGCCGCGCTCGCAGAGAAGCTGGCCGCCCGCGAGGTCACCGCCGTCGAGGTCACCCAGGCCTATCTGGACCGGATTGCCGCCGTTGACGGCAAGGTCAACGCCTTCCTGCACGTCAACGCCGACGAAGCCCTCGCCGTCGCCGCCGAGGTGGACGCGATCCGCGCCGCCGGCGGTGCCGAGGCCGAGGCCCTGCACGTCCTGGCCGGCGTGCCGATCGCCGTCAAGGACCTCATCGTCACGATCGGCCAGCCCACCACAGCCGGGTCGAAGATCCTCGAAGGCTGGCACAGCCCCTACGACGCCACGGTCGTGGAGCGGCTGCGCGCCGCGAAAATGCCGATCCTGGGCAAGACCAACCTCGACGAATTCGCGATGGGCTCCTCCACCGAGCACTCCGCCTACGGCCCCACCCGCAACCCGTGGGACCTGGACCGCATCCCGGGCGGCTCCGGCGGCGGTTCCGCCGCCGCCGTCGCGGCCTTCGAGGCCCCGCTGGCCCTCGGCACCGACACCGGCGGATCCATCCGCCAGCCCGGCGCCGTGACCGGCACAGTCGGCGTCAAACCCACCTACGGCAGCGTCTCCCGCTACGGCGCCATCGCCATGGCCTCCTCGCTGGACCAGATCGGCCCGGTCTCCCGCACCGTGCTCGACTCGGCCCTGCTGCACCAGGTGATCGGCGGCCACGACCCGCGTGACTCCACCTCCCTGCCGGACCCGCTCGAGGACCTCGTGGCCGCGGCCCGCACCGGCAACGTCGAGGGCATGAAGATCGGCATCATCAAGGAACTGCACGGCGAGGGCTACCAGGCCGGCGTCGAAAACCGCTTCAACGAGTCCCTCGAGCTGCTCAAGGGCGCCGGGGCAGAGATGGTCGAGGTCTCCTGCCCCAACTTCAAGTACGCCCTCGGCGCCTACTACCTGATCATGCCCTCCGAGGCCTCCTCCAACCTGGCCAAGTTCGACGGCGTCCGGTTCGGCCTGCGGGTGCTGCCCGAAGAGGGCCCGCTGACGATCGAACGCGTCATGGGCGCCACCCGTGCCGCCGGCTTCGGCGACGAGGTCAAGCGGCGCATCATCCTGGGCACCTACGCCCTGAGCGCCGGCTACTACGACGCCTACTACGGCTCGGCGCAGAAGGTGCGCACCCTGATTCAGCGCGACTTCGAGGCCGCGTTCGCCCAGGCCGACGTCCTGATTTCCCCGACGGCGCCCACCACGGCGTTCAAGCTCGGCGAGAAGCTCAACGACCCGCTGGCCATGTACCTCAACGACGTTGCCACCATCCCCGCCAACATGGCCGGTGTCCCCGGCCTCTCCCTGCCCGGCGGCCTGGCCGACGAGGACGGGCTGCCGGTCGGCATCCAGCTGCTGGCCCCGGCCCGCCAGGACGCCCGGCTGTACCGCGTCGGCGCCGTGCTGGAATCCCTGCTCGAGGCGCAGTGGGGCGGCCCGCTGCTGGCGAAGGCCCCCGCGCTTACTGATTCTTCTGCGGCTGATTCTGCCGCTGCTGCCGCCCTGAGCCACGGAGGTTCACACTAATGACTGACGCAACCCTGAGCTTCGACGAGGCCATGGAGAAGTACGATCCCGTCCTGGGGTTCGAGGTCCACGTGGAGCTCAACACCAAGACCAAGATGTTCTCCTCCGCGCCGAACGTCTTCGGTGACGAGCCAAACACGAACGTCAACGAGGTGGACCTGGGCCTGCCCGGCGTGCTGCCCGTGGTGAACAAGACCGCGATCGAATCCTCGATCAAGATCGGTCTGGCCCTGAACTGCAAGATCGCCGAGTCCTGCCGCTTCGCCCGGAAGAACTACTTCTACCCGGACACCCCGAAGAACTTCCAGACCTCCCAGTACGACGAGCCCATCGCGTACGACGGCTACCTGGACGTCGAGCTCTCCGACGGTACCGTGTTCCGGGTCGAGATCGAACGCGCCCACATGGAAGAGGACGCCGGCAAACTGACCCACATGGGCGGCGCCGCAGGCCGCATCCAGGGCGCCGACTACTCGCTGGTGGACTACAACCGCTCCGGCGTGCCGCTGGTGGAAATCGTCACCAAGCCGATCGAGGGTGCCGGCAGCCGTGCGCCCGAACTCGCCAAGGCCTACGTGGCTGCCGTCCGCGAGATCGTCAAGAACCTCGGCGTTTCGGACGCGCGGATGGAGCGCGGCAACGTCCGCTGCGACGCCAACGTCTCGCTGCGCCCGCACGGCCGCGAACGCTTCGGAATCCGCTCCGAAACCAAGAACGTGAACTCGCTGCGCGCCGTCGAACACGCCGTCCGCTACGAGATCCAGCGCCACGCCGCCGTCCTGGACTCCGGCGAGCCGGTCATTCAGGAGACCCGGCACTGGCACGAGGACACCCGCACTACCACCTCGGGCCGGGCCAAGTCCGACGCCGACGACTACCGCTACTTCCCCGAGCCGGACCTCGTCCCCGTGGTCGCCTCCCGCGAGTGGGTCGAGGAGCTCCGCGCCACCCTGCCCGAGCCGCCGGCCGCCCGCCGCAAACGCCTGCAGGCCGACTGGGGCTACTCCGACCTCGAGTTCCGCGACGTCGTCAACGCCGGCGTCCTGGACGAGATCGAGGAAACCATCGCCGCCGGCGCCACCGCCACCGTGGCCCGCAAATGGTGGATGGGCGAGATTGTGGGACGCGCCAAGAACGCCGACGTCGACCCCGGCCAGCTCGGCGTCAACCCGGCCACCATCGTGGAACTGAACAAGATGTTCGAGGACGGCAAGATCAACAACAAGATGGCTTCCGAGGTCCTGGACGGCGTGCTCGCCGGCGAAGGCACCCCGGCGGAAATCGTGGAAAAGCGCGGCCTCGCCGTGGTCTCCGACGACGGCCCCCTGCTCGAAGCCATCGACGCGGCCCTCGCGGCGCAGCCCGACGTCGCCGACAAGATCCGCGGCGGCAAGGTCCAGGCGATCGGCGCGATCGTCGGCGGCGTCATGAAGGCCACCCGCGGCCAGGCCGACGCCGGCCGCGTCCGGGAACTGATCCTTCAGAAGCTCGGCGTCGAAGGCTAAGCCTCAGCCGCCCACCAACCCGGTCATGATGGTCTGCAATGCTTCGCAGACCATCATGACCGATTTGCGTTTAAGGTTCTCCGGCCGGGCCAGGATGTCGATCCGGCGCCGGGTGCTGATCCCGGCGAGCGGCCGCAGCACAATGTCCGGGTTGAGCACGGGCCGCGCCGTGTGCCGGGGCAGCAGCCCGATCACTCCGCCGGCCGCGACCAGCGCCGCGACGGTCGAGTAGTCGTTGATCCGGTGCACAATATTCAGCTCCCGGCTCGAGACGGCAGCGACGGCGGAGAGCACATCCGCGGGGGAGTATCCGGCGCGGCTGGTCACCCACGGTTCACCGACGACGTCGTCCGCCGTCACCGCCGCCTGGCCAGCCAGCCGGTGCCCGGCCGGCAGCGCCACGTCCAGCGGCTCATGCGCGAGTGGAATCACCGCGACGCGTTCCTCGGGCCAGCGCGGGCTGTGGTCCATCCGGTGCGCCAGCACCAGGTCGTAGCGCGCGGTCAGGGCCGGGAAGTCCTGCTGGGCCACGTCCTCGTCGGAGAGCAGGATCCTGGGCCGGCCCGGGCCGTCCAGGAGCCGGGCGAGCGGGGCGAACAGGGCCTGCCCCGCGCTGTGGAACCCGCTGAGCGTCACCGGCGCCACGGGCGAGCCGTGGTACGCGCCGATCGCCGTCTTCGCATCCGCCATGGCGCTGACGACGGCGGCCCCCGCGTCCGCGAGGACCTGCCCGGCCTCCGTGAGCACCAGGTTCCGGCCCTCCTTCCGGGTCAGCGGCACCTCCACGGACTTCTGCAGCGCGGCCAGCTGCTGCGACACGGCCGAGGGCGTCACGAGGAGGGTTTCGGCGACGGCCTTGACGCTGCCCAGGGCGCCGAGTTCGCGCAGCATCTCCAGCTGGTGGATTTCCATGCGAGCCATTCTATGCAACAGCAATTCCTAAATCGTCGATTGAGAAAAATTCGGTTGTGCTAAACCTTTCTGGTGGGTCTAATGGGGTGAGTTGACCCACACGCCCGTGCCGCGCGGCGCAACGCAGTGCAGACCAAACACAGATAGGACAGTCCATGAAGGCTCTCTACAAGGCCGGCGCCCACGCAGGATTCGAACTCGTTGACCGCCCCGAGCCCGAAGCCGGTCCGGGCGACGTGAAGATCCGCGTCATGACCACCGGCATCTGCGGCACGGACCTGCACATCCAGTCCTGGGACGCCTGGGCGCAGGGCATCATCAACGCCCCGCTGATCGCCGGCCACGAGTTCTACGGCGAGGTCGTCGAAATCGGCGAAGACGTCCTCGACGTCAAGGTCGGCGACCGGGTCTCCGGTGAGGGGCACATCGTCTGCGGGATCTGCCGCAACTGCCGCGCCGGGCGCAAGCAGATGTGCATCAACACCGTCAGCGTCGGCGTCCAGCGCGACGGCGCCTTCGCCGAGTACGTGGTGATCCCCGAAACCAATGTCTGGGTCCACCAGGATCCGTCCGTGACACCGGAACTGGGCGCCATCTTCGATCCCTTCGGCAACGCCGTCCACACCGCCCTGAGCTTCCCGCTGGTCGGCGAGGACGTCCTGATTACCGGTGCCGGGCCGATCGGCCTGATGGCGATCGCCGTCGCACGGCACGCCGGCGCCCGGAAGATCGCCATCACCGACGTCTCCGCGCCGCGGCTGGACCTGGCCCGGAAGCTCGGCGTCGACCTCGCGATCGATGTCTCGAAGATGCGGGTCAAGGACGCGCAGCGCGAACTCGGGATGCGCGAGGGCTTCGACATCGGCATGGAAATGTCGGGACACCCCACCGCGCTGCCTGAGATGATCGACAACATGAACCACGGCGGCCGGATCGCGATGCTGGGACTGCCCAGCCAGTCCATCAACATCGACTGGGGCAAGGTGGTCACGCACATGCTGACCATGAAGGGCATCTACGGCCGCGAAATGTTCGAAACCTGGTACGCGATGAGCGCGATGCTCTCCTCCAACCCGGTCCTGCACGCCAACATCTCCGCCGTGGTCACGGACACGCTGCCTGCCACGGACTGGGAAAAGGGCTTCGACGTGGCCCGTGCCGGCGTCGGGGGCAAAGTGGTCCTCGACTGGACCGTCTTCTGAGCCGACCTTCCAGCCCGCCCGTTCCGGCCACTGTCCATACCCCGCATTTTTCCCCGCACCCAACCAGCTGAGGAGCCCACCGAAATGTATTCAGCCATCAAGGACCAGCTGCAGCACGAACTCGACGAGATCCGCAGCGCCGGACTATACAAGACCGAGCGCCACATCGACTCACCGCAGGCCAACCACATCAAGGCCGGGCAGATCGGCGAATCCAGCGCCGACGTCCTGAACTTCTGCGCCAACAACTACCTCGGCCTCGCCGACCACCCGGAAATCATCGCCGCCGCCAAGACAGCCATGGACGAGCGCGGCTTCGGGATGGCCAGCGTGCGCTTCATCTGCGGCACCCAGGACCTGCACCTGGCCCTCGAGAAGCGCGTCTCGGCGTTCCTTGGCACCGAGGACACCATCCTGTTCTCCAGCTGCTTCGACGCCAACGGCGGCGTGTTCGAATCCCTCCTCGGCCCGGAGGACGCCGTCATCTCCGACGCCCTGAACCACGCCTCCATCATTGACGGCATCCGGCTCTGCAAGGCCCAGCGGTTCCGCTACGCCAACCAGGACATGGCGGACCTCGAGGCCAAGCTGATCGAAGCCACCACCCAGGAGAACCCGGCCCGCCGCAAGGTGATCGTCACGGACGGCGTCTTTTCGATGGACGGGTTCCTGGCCCCGCTCGAAGCCATCTGCGACCTCGCCGAAAAGTACGACGCCCTGGTCATGGTGGATGACTCCCACGCGGTGGGCTTCATGGGGGCCTCCGGTGCCGGGACCCCGGAACACGCCGGCGTCTCGGACCGCGTGGACATCTACACCGGCACCTTCGGCAAGGCCCTCGGCGGCGCCTCCGGCGGCTACGTCTCCGGCCGCCGCGAAGTGATCGCCATGCTCCGCCAGAAAGCCCGTCCTTACCTGTTCTCCAACTCGCTGGCCCCTGCCATTGTCGCGGCCACGCTCAAGGCCCTGGACCTCGTGGAAAACTCCGGCGAACTGCGCAGCAAGCTCTTCGCCAACGCGGAGCTCTTCCGGAACCGGATGGGCGAGGAAGGCTTCGAGATGCTCCCCGGTGAGCACGCGATTGTCCCGGTCATGTTCGGCGACGCCGTCATGGCGGCCAAGGTGGCCGACGCCATGCTCCACCACGGCGTCTTCGTCACCGCGTTCAGCTACCCCGTGGTCCCCAAGGGCGCCGCCCGGATCCGCGTGCAGCTCTCCGCCGCGCACAGCGCCGAGGACGTCGAGGCGTGCGTCCAGGCGTTCGTGCAGAGCCGGGCCGCCGTCGCCGGCTGACCCCGGCGCCCCCGCCCGGCGCCCCCGCCCGGCGCCGAATTGCAGAGGTCCGGGCGTGGGTCTGCCGTGAATTGCAGGGCCCTGGCATGGTCCGGCCGTGAATTGCAGGGCCCTGGCGCGGTCGGGCCTGGCTCGTTCAACCTCCGGCTTCCTCCATGGGCTTGTCCGCGGGACATGCCCAGTTCTGGCTGCGAGGACTGGACATAGTGCCACTATGTCCAACGGCCACGAGCAAGAACGGGCATGTCCCGGGCTGGGCTGCCGCAGTGAGGGGCATGTCCAATGGCTGCGACCAACAAAGGGCATGTCCCGGGCTGGGTTGCCGCAGTGAGGGGCATGTCCAGTGGCACGAAGCAGGGGAGGGCATGTCCGTTGGTGCGGACAATCTGAGACGTCCTGTCGCGGATCGGCGCCGCTCGCCCGCTGCTCCCGCCCGGTCGCCCGTCTCGGCGCCGCACCCCGCGCCCCAACCCCGCCTCAAACCCAGCCACCGGCGTGTCCGTCTGCAAGGATGGAACCATGTCAGCAACTTACGATGTCGTGATTGTCGGCGGCGGTATCGCCGGCCTGTCCCTCGCCTCCGCCCTGGCCGGCCAGTGCAGCGTGGCCCTGGTCGAAGCCGAGCAGACCCTCGCCTACCACACCTCGGCGCGCTCGGCCCGGCAGCTGATCCCCAGCTACGGCCCGCCCGTGGTCCAGGAACTCACCGTCCGGACCCTGGAGCTCATCGCCTCCCGGGACGCCGGGCTCCCGGAACCGGTGCTCACCCCGCGCGGCTTCATGCTGATCGGCGACGACGCCACCGTCCGCGCCGAAGCCAGCGGCCACATGCACCGGATCACCCACGCCGAGGCCATGGAACTGTGCCCGGCACTGGTTCCGGAATCCTTTAGCGCCGCCGGCCTGGACACCGGATCCTTCGCCTGCAACGCCCCCGTGCTCCTCGAAGACCACCGGCGGCGGGCCGAAGCCGGCGGCGTGGACATCATCACCGGCGCCAGGGTCCATTCGGCCCAGCGGCTCGGCTCCGGCTGGGAACTCGGCGCGGGCCAGGAAGGCTTCCAGGCGGCCGTCGTGGTCAATGCCGCCGGCGCCTGGGCTGACGAACTCGCCGTCCTGTCCGGGGTCGAGAAGCTCGGCCTCCAGCCGTACCGGCGCACCGCCGCGATCGTCGACGTCGCCCATCCGCTCCCGGCGGGCTGCCCGATGGTGGCCGCGGCGGATGACAGCTTCTACTTCCGGCCCGAGGGCGGCCAGGTCCTGATCTCGCCCTCCGAGCACGTGCCCAGCGGCCCCGAGGACGCCAAACCCTATCCCGGCGACATCGAAGGGCTCGTTGCCCGGCTCAACACGATCACGACGCTCGGGATCCGCGGCGTCAGCAAGGCCTGGACGGGCCTGCGGACGGAAGCGGCCGACGGCGTCCCGGTGGCCGGCTTCGACGCCGAGGCCCGGGGATTCTTCTGGCTCGCCGGCCAGGGCGGGTACGGTTTCCAGACCTCCTCCGGCATCTCGGAACTGGCCGCCGGACTCATCCTCGCAGGACAGGACGGAGGCGCCAGTCCGGCATCCCGGACAGCGGAGGCGCTGGCCGCGACCCGCTGGTCCATCCGGCGCTGAAGAATGGTTCCATGAGCATCCTGATCACCAACATCGCCGAACTGATGACCCAGGACGCGGAACACCGCGTCCTCCGCGACGCGGCGGTGGTGATCGAGGGGGAGCGGATTTCCTGGCTCGGTCCGGCGGCCGCCGCCCCGGCGGCGGACGAAGCCGTGGATGCCGGGGGCCGGGCGCTGCTGCCGGGATGGGTCGATTCCCACACCCACCTGATTTTCGCGGGGGACCGCACGGCCGAGTTCGAGGCCCGGATGGCGGGGGAGAGCTACAGCGCCGGCGGGATCGCCGTCACCACGGGCGCCACCCGGAGCACGAGCGACTTTGACCTCACCCGGCTGGCGATGGGCCGCGTAGCAGAGGCCGTCGCCCAGGGCACCACGTACCTCGAGACGAAGACCGGCTACGGACTGGACATCGAGAACGAGGCGCGCAGCGCCCGGATCGCCTCCACGGTCGCGGACGAGGTCACCTACCTCGGGGCGCACCTCGTGCCCGCCGGGACGGACGCGGAGGAGTACACGGAGCTCGTGTGCGGGCCGATGCTCGCCGCGGTGCTGCCCTACGTCCGCTGGGCCGATGTGTTTTGCGAGCAGGGCGCGTTCAACGAGGACCAGTCCCGCCGGGTGCTCCAGGCCTGCAAGGACGCCGGGCTGGGACTGCGCGTGCACGGCAACCAACTCGGCGAGGGCCCCGGTGTCCGGCTGGCGGTGGAATTCGGCGCCGCGAGCGTGGACCACGTGAACTACCTCTCCGCCGCGGACATCGATGCCCTCGCCGGCACCTGGACCGGCTGGGACGGCGGCACCGGTCAGGGCGGCACCGGTCAGGGCGGCACAGGTCAACGCGGCACTGGTCAACGCGGCACCGTTGCCACTTGCCTGCCGGCCTGCGACCTCTCCACCCGGCAGCCGCTCGCCCCCGGCCGGGAGCTGCTCGACGCCGGCGTGCAGATCGCCCTGGCCTCCAACTGCAACCCCGGCACGTCCTACACGAGCTCCATGGCGTTCTGCGTCACCACGGCCGTGCTCCAGATGCGGCTCAGCGTCCACGAAGCGGTGCGTGCGGCAACGTACGGCGGCGCCCTGGCCCTGGGCCGGGAGTCCGGAAACGACGCCGACGGCGAACGGGCGGTGGGCTCGATCGCCGTCGGACACCGGGCGGACCTGCACCTGCTCAACGCGCCGTCGGCCACGCACCTGGCCTACCGGCCCGGCATCCCGCTGACGCACGCGGTCTGGCGGGCCGGGATCGCGCAGCCGGTGCGGTAGCCCGGTAGGACAGCGCGGTCGGTGCGGTAGCCCGGCTAGAAGATCATGGGCGGCGCGTCCAGGACGGTTTCGTCCACGCGCCGATCCTCCCACTGGGTGAAGGGCTTATCCAGCTCATACTTCCCGCGCGCGGTGCGCAGCAGGGTCCTTACCTCGGCGTTCTCCGGGTTGTTCAGGGATTCGAAATATTCCACGGACCAGTGGAACCAGCGCATGCAGAACAGCCGCATGGTCAGCCCGTGCGTTACGAACAGCGCGTTGGGGGCGTACGTGGGTTTGGACCAGTGTCGGTAGAGGGTTTCCATGAAGGAGGAAATCCGGTCATACACGTCGGAGCCGGACTCGCCCTCCCTGAAGCGGTAGAAGAAGTGGCCGTAGGCGTTGCGGAGCTCCTTTTGGTCCTCGATGTCCCCGGCGATCTGGAAGTTAGCCCAGTCCTGCTCCCGCAGCCGCGGTTCCTCGATCACCCGTTCCACCAGCGGGCCCAGATTGAGTGCCTCGAGGGTCTGGTAGGCGCGCAGGTACGGGGAGACGTAGACGCACACCGGTCGGCCCCCCAGCTGGCGCCGGACTTCGTCCCCGGCCGCCGTGGCCTGCTCCACGCCCAGGGGTGTCAGCGGGATCCGGTAGTCCGGGACACGGTTGTAGATCGAGGTGTCGGCATTGGCGGCGGACTGGCCGTGCCGGATCATGATGATTTTCCGGGGCGCACTCATAAACCCCAAGCATAGGCTCGGCGGCGGCGGCCCCGCCGTGACGGCAGTGCGGACGGCACCGCGGCGGGGTCAGCAAACTCCCGGCAACTGCAGGCAAGATAGGAACATGTTGGTTCCCTCCCGCCGTCGGCTGCGGTTCGAAGTCCTGATTGTCCTGGGGTTGTCGCTGGGGCAGTCCGCGGTCTACTCCGTGGTGCAGCTGCTGGACAAGATGACCGCGGCGCCGCTGGCCCAGGGAACGTCCACGCTGAACCGCTCGCAGAGCGCGCGTGAATACTTCGACCTCACCTACCAGCTACTGGACATCATGTTCGCCCTGGTCCCGGTGGCCCTGGTGATCTACTTCCTCACCGAACACCGTCCGGTCGGGGAGCGCGGCGGCTCGGCGTTCCGGCGGATCGGCTTCGACTTCGCCCGGCCCGGCCGGGACCTCCTGCAGGGGCTGGGACTGGCCGCCGCCATCGGCATCCCCTCGCTGGGACTCTACGCCGCCGGCCGGGCCCTCGGGATCACGACGGCGATCATCCCCAGCGCCCTGGACACGTACTGGTGGACGGTGCCGGTCCTGGTCATGTCCGCGATCCGGCACGGGATCGTCGAGGAAGTGATCGTGGTGGGCTACCTGCTGGACCGGCTCGGGAAACTGGGCTGGAGCACACCGGCGGCCATCGCCGCCAGCGCCCTGCTCCGCGGCAGCTACCACCTGTACCAGGGCTTCGGGCCATTCATTGGCAACGCGGTGATGGGCGTGGTCTTCGCCCTGGTGTACACCCGGACCAAGCGGGTGATGCCGCTCGTGATCGCCCACGCCATCCTGGACACCGTGGCGTTCGTGGGATTCAGCCTGTTCGGCAAGGCCGTGGGCCTGGGCTGACCCCGCGTTGGAGTTAAATGGTTTCGGCCGCCGTCTGGTGGGTGACATCGTTGGCACCCGCCAGACGGCGGCCGAAGTGTGTGGGGCAGCTGGAGCGTTAGATCGTGACCGCTCCGGAGGCGGTCTCGAAAGTAACGGAAAGGATTCCCGGAGTGCCGTGCGGGGCAATCCAGTTGACGGCGACGTCCTCCAGCGGCTTTTCCACCGGTTCGCCCAGCCATTCCGTCACGCGCTCCGCCGAACCGGCGATGGTCAGCGCGGACATCTTCACATCGGACGCGTAGGCGTTGGACGGGTGAAGCTCCGGGTCGCCCTCCCACTTGAGCATGTACGGCACCTGGGGGTCGGCGATGAGCCCCAGGATGCCGATCTGCTTCCAGACCAGCTCGCGGCCGTCGGGGAACTTCCGGTTGCCGTTCACGGCCGACCGGCCCAGCCGCTCCTCGAACGGGGCGAGGTCGTCCACTTCGACGCACCAGCCCATCCAGCCGCCGCCGGCCTCGGAGCGGGCACGGACTGCCTGGCCGAAGGGGGCCTTGTCCGATGCCGGGTGGTTCAGTACCTCAACAACCTCAAGGTACTTGTGTCCCGCGAGCGGGATAATCATGTTGCGTGTGCCGAAGCGGGGGTGCACTCCGCCCTTCACGGCTTCGACGCCGAGGGCAGACGCAATACGTTCAGTGGTGGCTGCCAAGCCATCGTGTTCACAGGCGTAAGAAACGTGATCCATGCGCATGACCTCATCTTGGCACTTTGTGATAAAGCTCTCAGCTTAGGCTCGCCTTACCGTCATGGGATGTCTCGCGGCCGGTGCCGCCGGCCCCTGACGGCAGGCGGATGCTGCCGCCATCTTCATCTTCGTCACAAAGCTATCCAGCGGCCCGCCGCCGTTCCTACACTGAAGCGCAAGGTCATGAGTGCCAGCGCACAGCCCCGGCTTGCTGGCCGGCAACCCTCGTATCGCGGTGGGGTGCCCCGGGTGAAGACCCGGCCGTCCGGCGACCGCCGGAGGGCAAGCGCGGCGCCTGTACCGCTCCCGGGCCGATGGCCCCGGGCGGTGCTGTGCCCGGTCCCGTAAGGAGCATCAATGTCCAGTGCCTGGTCCTTCGAAACCCGCCAGATCCACGCCGGCCAGGAGCCGGATTCCGCCACCGGCGCCCGGTCCCTGCCCATCTACCAGACGACGTCGTTCGTGTTCCCCAGCGCCGAGAGCGCGGCGAACCGCTTCGCCCTGGCCGAGCTCGCACCCATCTACACCAGGATCGGCAACCCGACCCAGGACGCGGTGGAGCAGCGCGTGGCGAGCCTTGAAGGCGGCCTCGCGGCCCTGCTGCTCAGCTCCGGCCAGGCCGCCGAAACCTTCGCCATCCTCAATATCGCCGAAGCAGGGGACCACGTGGTGGCCAGCCCCAGCCTCTACGGCGGCACCTACAACCTGCTGGCCCACACGCTCAAGAAGTTCGGCATCTCGGTGACGTTCGTGGCGGACCCGGACAACCTGGAGCAGTGGCGCGATGCCGTGCAGCCCAACACCAAGCTGTTCTTCGGCGAAGTGGTCTCCAACCCGCGCCAGGACGTGCTGGACATCGAAGGTGTCGCCAAGGTGGCCCACGAGGCCGGGGTGCCGCTGATCGTCGACAACACGCTCTCCACCCCGTACCTCATCCGCCCCATCGAGTGGGGCGCGGACATCGTGGTCCACTCGGCCACCAAGTACCTTGGCGGCCACGGCGCCGCGATCGCCGGTGTGATCGTGGACTCCGGCAACTTCGACTTCGGCAAGGACCCCGCACGGTACCCGAACTTCAACACCCCGGACCCCACCTACAACGGCCTGGTCTACGCCCGCGACCTCGGTGCCGGCGGCGCCCTGGGGGCCAACCTGTCCTACATCCTCAAGGCCCGGGTCCAGCTCCTGCGCGACCTCGGCTCCGCCGTCTCGCCGTTCAACGCCTTCCTCATTGCCCAGGGCATTGAAACGCTCAGCCTGCGCGTCGAGCGCCACGTCGCCAACGCCACCAAGGTGGCGCAATGGCTGGAGGCCAGGGACGACGTCGAATCCGTCGCCTACGCCGGGCTGCCGTCCAGCCCCTGGTTCGAGCGCGGCCGCAAGTACGGCCCCAAGGGGACCGGCGCCGTCGTGGCGTTCAATATCGCCGGGGGAGCCGAGGCCGGCAAGCGGTTCGTCGATGCACTGGAGCTGCACTCGCACGTGGCCAACATCGGCGACGTCCGCTCCCTGGTGATCCACCCGGCGTCGACCACCCACAGTCAGCTCTCGCCCGAGCAGCAGGCCGTGGCCGGCGTGAACCCCGGGCTCGTGCGGCTCTCGGTCGGCCTGGAACACATCGATGACATCCTCGCCGACCTCGACGCCGGCTTCCGCGCAGCCAAGGGCGCCTAACAGGGGCCGCCGCGCCGGGATCGCCGGAACGCATCGCAGTCGCCGTAACCTTCCGGCGTCCGCGACGGCTTCCGGCGAACCCGGCGTGCAGCGAGCCCGCGTCCTGCGAACCCGGTGCGGGGCTGTCACACGGATGTCACATTCTTCGTCATTTGCTCGCCCCGTTTCGTACACTCGTAAAAGGTCATGAGTGCCAGCGACTAGCCCCGGCTTGCTGGCCGGCAACCCTCCTCTTGCGGCGGGGTGCCCCGGGTGAAGACCTGGCCTGCCGGTCAGCTGACGGCGGGCAAGCGCGAAGATAGGTCCTCATATGACGATTGCCGTCACCCGCAACGGTGAAACCGAAACCACGCCAGCCCGTAACGCCGCCGAAAAGCAGGCTGCCCATGCACCAGCCGCAGCCACTCCGGCCGACACCTTGCCGGGGGGAGGAACCCCGGTGCCGGACGGAACCGTCCGGTACCTCGGGATCGGCGACCTGCCGCTCGAATCCGGCTTCCACCTGCCGGACGTGGTACTCGGCTACGAGACGTGGGGCACCCTCAATGCGGACGCCTCCAACGCCGTCCTGATCGAGCACGCCCTGACCGGAGACACCCATGTGACCCGCGGTGACACCGAGGAACCCGGCTGGTGGGAACAACTGGCCGGCCCCGGCGCGCCCGTGGACACCGACAAGTACTTCGTGGTCTCCATCAACATCCTGGGCGGCTGCTACGGCTCCACCGGGCCCTCCACACCGGCCCCGGACGGGCGCCCCTGGGGCTCACGGTTCCCGCTGGTCACCCTGCGGGACACCACGGCCGCCGAGGCACGCCTGGCCGACGCCCTGGGCATCAGGACCTGGCATGCCGTCGTAGGCGGATCCCTCGGCGGGGCGCGCGCCCTCGAGTGGGCCGTGTCCTATCCGGACCGGGTACGGCACTGCGCGGTGATTTCCGTCGGCGCCAGCAGCACCGCGGAGCAGATTGCTTTTGCCCAGGCGCAGACCCTGGCCATCCGGCAGGACCCTAACTTCAACGGCGGCGACTACTACGGCGGTCCCGAGCCCGTGGCCGGGCTTGCCCTGGCCCGGCGCATCGCGCACATCACCTACCGGTCCGCGGCCGAACTCCACGGCCGGTTCGGCCGCAATGCCCAGGAATCCGAGACCCCGCTGGAAGCCGGGTCGCTGGCCGGGCGGGGCCGCTACCAGGTGGAAAGCTACCTGGACCACCAGGGCAACAAGCTGGTCCGGCGCTTCGACGCCAACAGCTACATCGCCATCACCGAGGCGCTCATGAGCCACGACATCTGTCGCGGGCGCGGACCCCTCCGCGAATCCCTGGCCGCCGCCACGGCCGGATTCCTGGTAGCGGCCGTCGACTCCGACCGCCTCTACTTCCCTGCGCAGTCGCGCGAACTTGCAGAGGCGCTGCCGGGCCGCCCGGACGTGCACATCATCGAGGCGCCGATCGGCCATGACGGCTTCCTCACGGAGATCGGCCAGCTCAGCGGCCAGCTGCGGGCGGCCTTCTTCGGCTGATGCCGGGGCCGCGCGCCCGGCACCGATCCACGGCGGGGGCCCCGCGGGGAGCTGCACAGGGGCTCCCTGTTGTGCATTTTTGCAGATGCGCTCTGCACTAATGGCCGTTGAGGCCCGGGCCTGGAGCGTCCATACTCGTCTGGAATGACGCCATGTGCCTTACATCACAAGCGTCCTCAGTCCAATGGTCCACAGGGTGTCGAAGGCGACACCGAAGGAGTGACGATGAGTACGGAAAACGCGGCCGCGAGCCGCACAGACGAAACGGACGTCAAAGCGTCCGGCCTGAAGAAAGTTGTGGCGGCCTCCATGGCCGGCACCGTGGTGGAATGGTACGAATTCTTCCTCTACGCCTCCGCGGCCACACTGGTCTTCGGCAAGACCTTCTTCCCCAATTCGGGCACCGAGCTGGACGGCATCCTTGCGGCGTTCCTGACCTACGCTGTCGGCTTTGTTGCCCGCCCGATCGGCGGGATCGTCTTCGGCCACTTCGGCGACAAGTTCGGCCGCAAGCAGCTCCTCCAGCTGAGCATCATCCTGGTGGGCGTCTCCACCTTCCTGATGGGCTGCCTGCCCACCTTCGCGCAGATCGGCTACTGGGCCCCTGCGCTGCTGGTCTTCCTGCGCTTCGCCCAGGGCTTCGCCGTCGGCGGTGAATGGGGCGGTGCCGTCCTGCTCGTCGCGGAGCACAGCCCCAGCAAGTCCCGCGGCTTCTGGGCCAGCTGGCCGCAGTCCGCCGTCCCGCTGGGCAACCTCTTCGCCACCGCGGTGCTTTTCATCCTGTCCGCGACCCTGTCCTCCGCGGACTTCCTCAGCTGGGGCTGGCGGGTTGCCTTCTGGCTCTCCGCGGTGATCGTGCTGATCGGTTACTACATCCGCACCAAGGTCAGCGACGCCCCCATCTTCCTGGAAGCCCGCAAGGAAGTTGAAGCCGGCCACAAGGGCTACGGCGTGGCAGAGGTGTTCCGCCGCTACCCGCGCGGCGTGTTCACCGCCATGGGCCTGCGGTTCGCGGAGAACATCCTGTACTACCTCGTGGTCACCTTCTCGATCACGTACCTGAAGACGGTGGTCCACGCCGACACGTCCCGGATCCTCATGCTCCTGCTGGTGGCACACCTGATCCACTTCGCCGTCGTGCCGCTGGTCGGCAGGCTCTCGGACCGCGTGGGACGCAAGCCCGTCTACCTGGCCGGAGCCGTGTTGGGTGCGACCTGGGGTTTCTTCGCCTTCCCGATGATGGACACCGGCAACGACTTCATCATCCTCGCCGCGGTGATTATCGGCCTGCTCTTCCACGCCCTGATGTACGCGGGCCAGCCGGCCATCATGGCGGAGATGTTCCCGACCCGGATGCGGTACTCCGGCGTGTCCCTCGGCTACCAGGTGACCTCGATCGTGGCCGGTTCGCTTGCCCCGATCATCGCCGTCGCGCTGCTGGGCCAGTACAAGTCCTCCGTGCCGGTGGCCATCTACCTGCTGATCGCCTGCGCCGTCACTGTCGTCGCCGTGTTCTTCCTCAAGGAGACCCGCGGCATCTCGCTGCGCGACGTCGACGCCGCCGACGCCCAGGGGACCGCCGACCTGCTTGCCGCAGGCAAGAGGTAACAGGCAAGCGGTAACCCCGCCCGCCCCGAGGGGCTCCTCCCGTTCCATGATTTGCCAGATATGGCCGCCAAACTTTCCGGTTTGGCGGCCATATCTGTCACATGAGCGCTGACGTCTAGGCTGTGAGCACATCCTGGCGGTCCCGGACTTCGGTCCGGATCGCCTCCAGGACGGCCCGGACCGGGGCGGAGCGCAATGACTCCTGCCGGGCGACTGCCCAGATGGGGAGTTGCCGCTGGAAGTCGTCCGGCAGTACGGCCACGAAGCCCGGCCTGCCGGCCACGAGGAAGTTCGGGAGCAGGCCGATTCCGGCGCCCCGCCGGACGGCCTCGAGCTGGGCAAAAACACTTGTGGCCTGGAAGCTGGACCGCGGCATCGGAAGCTGCGTTGAGCGGTGGCCGAGCTCGGCCACCTGGAGCGCGGACTCGACGTAGGAGACAAAGCCGTGCTGCCGGACGTCGTCGAGCGCGGCCGGAAGCCCGTGCTCCTGCGCATAGCCGGGGCTGGCATAAAGCCTGAGGAAGTAGTTGCTCAGGAAGATCGCCTGGGCGTTGGCGACCTCAAGGTTTCCTACCACCACCTCAAGGTCCACGCCGGAACGGTTCTGGCTCGCCTTGCGGGTCGCGCTGAGCAGTTCCACGCTGAGCTGCGGATTCTCCCGCTGCAGCCGCACGAGGGCTGGCGCGAGGAATTCCGCCCCGAACCCGTCCGGGGTGCTGATCCGGACCAGGCCGGAGATCACGTCCCCGGTCCGCGCAATGCTGCCGGACAAGACGCCCAGGGTGCCCTCGATGGCCTCGGCCGCCGCGACGGCCTGGCTGCCGAGCTCGGTCAGTTCCCAGCCGTGCGGGCTGCGTTCCAGGGTCCGGCCGCCCAGCTGCTTGTCCAGGGCCAGGATCCGCCGGGAAATGGTGGTGTGGGTGGTGCCGAGCGTCTCCGCGACCGCGTTGAACCGGCCCAGCCGGGCAACGGTCAGCAGGATCAGCAGGTCGTCAGGGCTCGGAAGCCGCCTCAAGTCCACGTGTGTCCCCATTTCCATTCACGTGCGGTGTGTGCATCTGTGCACATACCGTCTGTGATTTTTCTCCTTGATTGCACCCTAGCAGGGTGTGATCGTGGACACAGCGCGTCCGGCCATTAGCCGGACAGACCCTCGAGCAAAGGAGCTTATGCCATGGCAGTTATCGCCTGGATCGGACTGGGAAACATGGGCGGGTCCATGTCGGTGAACCTGGCCAAAGCCGGACATGAGGTCCGCGGCTTTGACCTCAACGATGAAGCGGTGGCCGCCGTGGGGGCCGGGGGAGTCAGTCCGGCCGCCAGCATCGCCGAGGCCGTGGCGGGAGCCGACGTCGTCTTCACCATGCTCCCCAAAGGCGAACACGCCCGTGCCGTTTACCTCGGCGGCGACGGCGTGCTGGCCCACGCGGACACCCGGACGCTGCTGGTGGATTCCTCCACGATCGATATCGCCTCCGCGCAGGCCCTGCACGACGCCGCTGCTGCCGCCGGCTTCCGCTTTGTCGACGCGCCGGTCTCGGGCGGGATGAGCGGGGCCAAAGCCGCCACCTTGACGTTCATGGTCGGCGGCGAGGCCGGTGCCGTCGCGGACGCCACCGAATACATCCGCCCGATGGCGGCCAACATCATCCCGACCGGCGGCGCCACGACCGGGCAGGCCGCCAAGATCTGCAACAACCTGATGCTCTTCATCAACCTCGCCTCCACGGCGGAGGGCGCCGTGCTCGCGGACCGGCTCGGCCTGGACAAACAGGTGTTCTGGGACATCGCCTCCGTTTCCTCCGGCGACAGCTGGGCCCTGCGCACCTGGTACCCCGTGGCCGGCGTCGTGCCCACCGCGGCCTCAAACAACGACTTCGCCCCGACCTTCACCACCGAACTGGCCAACAAGGACATCGGCTTGGCGATCAGCGCGGCGCGGGACACCGGCACGCCGCTGGAACTCGGCGAGCACGTCCAACAGCTCTTCCAGCGGCTCATCGACTCCGGCCAGTCCGGCAGCGACTGCTCCGCGATCGTCAAGCTCGTCGACGGCTCGCTTGAGTCCGCCAACTAGCGCCGGAACCCCTGAGAAAGAGACGCACCCCATGCACATCGAACGCATCCCGCACGTCATCAACGGCGCCCTCATTTCCGACGCCGAACGCTACGGCCCGGTCTTCAACCCGGCCACCGGCGAACAGGAAAAAGAAGTCGCGCTGGCCTCCGCAGCCCGCGTCGAGGAAGCCATCGCCGCGGCCCGCGCCGCGCTGCCCGGCTGGCGGGCGACGAGCCTGGCCCGGCGCACCGCCATCTTCTTCAAGGTCCGCGAACTGCTCCTGCAGCGCCGGCCGGAGCTGGCGGCCCTGCTGACCAGCGAACACGGCAAGGTCCTCTCCGACGCCGAAGGCGAGATCACCCGCGGCCTGGAGAACATCGAATTCGCCACCGGCCTGTCCCACATGCTCAAGGGGGAGCGTTCCGAACAGGTCTCCGGCGGCGTCGACGTCCACTCGGTCCGCCAGCCGGTCGGCGTCGTCGCCTGCATCACCCCGTTCAACTTCCCCGCCATGGTGCCGCTGTGGATGATCGGCAGCGCGCTGGCCTGCGGCAACACCGTCCTGCTCAAACCCAGCGAGAAGGACCCCTCCGCCGCCGTCTTCATTGCCCAGGTCTTCGCCGAGGCCGGCCTGCCCGCCGGCGTCCTCAACGTGGTCCACGGCGACAAGGAAGCCGTGGACGTGCTCCTGGAACACCCCGATGTCAAGGCCGTGAGCTTCGTGGGATCGACGCCGATCGCGCAGTCCATCTACAAGCGCGCCGCCGACCACGGCAAACGGGTCCAGGCCCTAGGCGGGGCCAAGAACCACATGGTGGTCCTGCCGGATGCGGACCTCAACATGGCCGCCGACGCCGCCGTCTCGGCCGCCTACGGCTCCGCGGGGGAGCGCTGCATGGCCGTCAGCGTGCTGGTGGCCGTCGGCGCCATTGCCGATGACCTCGTCCGTGCCATTACCGCCAGGATGGCCACGTTGAAGATCGGGCCCGGCACGGATCCGGCGTCCCAGATGGGCCCGCTGATCACGGCGGAACACCGCGACAAAGTGGCCTCGTACGTCGCCGGCGCCGCGGACGAGGGCGCCTCAGTGGTGGTGGACGGCCGGGACCAGTCGTTCGACTCGAACGGCTTCTTCCTCGGCGTCAGCCTGATCGACCACGTCAAGCCCGGCATGAAGGTCTACGACGACGAGATCTTCGGCCCCGTCCTCTCTGTGGTCCGCGTGGAAACCTACGCCGACGCCGTCAAGCTCGTCAACGACAACGAGTTCGGCAACGGCGTGGCCATTTTCACCCGGGACGGCGGCGCCGCCCGGCAGTTCGAGTTCGACGTCGAGGCCGGCATGGTGGGCGTGAACGTGCCGATCCCGGTGCCGGTGGGCACCTTCTCCTTCGGCGGCTGGAAGAGTTCGCTGTTCGGTGACACCCACATGTACGGCCCGGAGAGCATCCGGTTCTATACCCGCGGCAAGGTGGTCACCACCCGCTGGCCGGACCCGTCCACCTCGGTGATCGACCTCGGCTTCCCCCAGGTCGACTGATGGGGCTTGCCTAGCCCTTCATGATTTCAGCGCGCTGGGCCATGTAGTCCTCCATGGACAGCTTGCCGTCGCTGTACTGCTGGTCGAGTTCGGCGAGCTTGCGGGCCCGGTAGCCCTGCGGGGCCGACGGCGGCTCGGGCGCCTGGGGTGCCTGCAGCGCTCCGGTGCTCTGCGCCGGTTCCTGCTGGGGTGCCTGCGGCGGGTTGTTCAGGTACTCGGGGCTGTCCTCGTAGGGCACGGGGGACTGGTAGCCCGCCGGACCCGGATACTGTTGGCCGGGATACGGTTCGCTCGGGAACGGCCGGTCGGGAAACCGGGGGCCGGACTGCCGCGGGGCGCCCAGCTGGCCGAAACCGCCAAAGTAGTCCTGCTGCGTATACCCGTCCCGCGGCTGGTTGCTCTGGTTGTTCCGGGGGTCAGGGGCGCCGGGGAACCGGCCGAACTGGCCCGGCATGCCCTGGTTCCGGCCGCGGACGGACCTCCGGTAAAGGCGCACCGCTGCCGGGACCACGAACGACAACACGATGATCCAGAAAAACATGCTGCTCACAGTACGGGGCCTTTCAGCTGCCGGGCCCCTGCGTGGCCCGGCTCATTGACGGTTTCAATAACAGGTTCAGTGCCGGGTTCATTGCCGCGGGGGCCTTCGCCGGAACCCAGCGGGACGCCGGGGCCGAACACCGGGCCGGCGAGGGGCCGCTTGGCCGTCACACCGTCGCCGGAGGAGCGGTGCCGCAGCCGCCGGATCACCCAGGGGACAAAGTACTCCCTGGCCCACACCAGGTCCCCGCTGCGGGCCTCCCGCCAGCTTCGCGGCGGCAGCGGCTTGGGGGAGAGCGGCTCGAGCGTGTGGGCGACGTTCAGCGAGTCGAGCACCATCGCCGCGATCGTGTGATGGCCCAGGGGGGAGAAGTGCAGCCGGTCCGCGTCCCACATCTGCGGGTCATTGAGCTGCCGCAGGGACCACATGTCCGCGATCACGGCGTCGTGGCGGGCGGCGATGGTGCGCAGGTTCTCGTTGTAGATGGCCACCTTGCTGCGGATCCGACCCAGCACCGTGGACCCGGTGTCGGGGCCGTTGAACAGGACCACGGTGGCGCCGCCCAGGCTCAGGATCTGCACCACCGAATCGAGCTTTTCGGCCAGTGCGTCCGGGTCGCCGCCCGGGCGGATGAGGTCGTTGCCGCCAGCCGAAAGCGTGACGAGGTCCGGCTTGAGGGACAGGCAGTGGGCCATCTGCTGGTCCACGATCTGCTGCAGGAGCCGGCCGCGGACAGCCAGGTTGGCGTACGCGAAATCGTTGTGTCCGCGGCTGAGTTCCTCGGCGACCCTGTCGGCCCAGCCGCGGTGGCCGCCCGGGCTCGCCGGTTCCGGATCGCCGATGCCCTCGGTGAAGGAGTCGCCCATGGCCACATAGCGGGTCCACGGATGCGTTACGACGGCGTCCGCGGACGTGTCCGATGAATTTTCCATGGCTTCGGTTTCCCTCACTCTCTTATCCTGCACTGTTCCGGTTTAGCTACGCCACCGTAGGTTGTTACCTTCCGGTAACTGTAAGAATGGTTCCATGACTCACGCTGATGCCTTCCCTGCCCCTGTCGTCCTGTGGTCCAAGCCGGAGCAGGAGCGCGCGGGCAAGCCGCTCCTTGTCCTGCTGCACGGCTACGGCGCCAACGAACAGGATCTGCTCAGCCTGGCGGACATGCTCCCGCAGGACTTTGCGGTGGCTTCCCTGCGTGCCCCCATCGCCATGGGGCCGGGGTTCAGCTGGTTCCCGCTGACCGCCTCCATCGACTATTCGCTCGACGCCGTCAAGGAGGCCGCCGCCTACGTCCTGGACTGGCTCGACGGCGTCAAAGCCAACCACCCGTCCGTCACGCTGCTGGGGTTCTCGATGGGCATGGCCATGGCCACCACGCTGCTGCGGCAGCGGCCGGCGGACTTCGCCGCCGTCGTCGGACTCTCAGGGTTCGTAGTCGACGCCGCCGGCGATCCTGCCTTCCGTGACGCCGAACTCGACGGTACCGTGCCGCTGTTCTGGGGCCGTGACCAGCAGGACCCCGTGATCACACCCGACAAGATCGACTTCACCGTCGGTTGGGTGCGCCGGCACGTCAAGCTCACCAAGGTCCTCTACACGGGCATGTGGCACGGCATCAACCAGCAGGAAATCGGGCACGTCGCCGAGTTCCTCACCCACGAGGTCCTCGACTCCGGAAAGTAGCGGCGCCGCAAGCGGCTACACGCCCGAAGGCGCGCTGATCCGGACGGTCTGGCCGTTCACGGTGACGGTGTCGCCATCGTGAAGCTGGCGGCCGCGGCGTTCGTCGATTTCGCCGTTCACCTTGACCAGCCCGTTCTTGATCAGGTCGGCCGCTTCCACCCCGTCCTCCACGAGGTTGGCGAGCTTCAGCAGCTGGCCCAGCCGGATCATGGTGTCGCGGATGGGGATGTCTTCAATTTCCGGATTGCTCATATACGCAATGATGCCTGACCGACCGAAGGTGGCACGAATGACCCACACACCCCGGCTGCCCCTCGCCGCGGGGCTTCCCCTGGCCGTCGCGGCCGGCCTGTTCATACCGCTGCAAGGGCGGATCAACGGTGCCCTCGGGGTGGCCTTGGGCGACGGCATCGGCGCCGCCGTCGTCAGCTTCAGCACCGGGCTCGCCGTCATGACGGTCATTTCCCTGGCGCTGCCGAAGGGACGGGCCGGGCTGGCGCGGATCCTGCCGGCCGTCCGGGAGCGCCGGTTTCCGCCGTACTACGTCCTGGCCGGTTGTATCGGCGCCCTGTTCGTGTTTGCCCAGTCCTTCACTGTGGGGCTTCTCGGCGTCGCCCTGTTCACCGTCGCCACCGTGACGGGGCAGACCCTCAGCGGGCTTTTGGTGGACCGGATGGGGATCGGGCCGGCGGGGAAGCGGCCCATCACCGGCATCCGGGTGCTCGGCAGTGCGCTGACCGTCGCCGCCGTCGCGTGGGCGGTGTCACCGAGGTTCAGCACCGGGGACGCCGGACTGCAACTGCTCCTTCCCGTCATGCTGCCGGTCCTGGCCGGGTTCCTGATGAGTTTCCAGCAGGCCATGAACGGGACCGCCACCGTGCATTACGGCACCCCGATCGCGGCGACGCTCGTGAACTTCATCGCCGGCGCCGTCCTGCTGTGGGCGGCGTGGCTCGTCAAACTCGCTGTCGCCGGTGCCGCCAACCCCCTGCCGGGGCAATGGTGGTACTACCTCGGCGGTCCGCTCGGCTGTGTCTTCATCGGCATCGGCGCCCTCCTGGTCCGCAGCCTGGGGGTCCTGGTCACCGGACTCGGGATGATCGCCGGGCAGCTGCTGGGGTCCCTCGGACTGGACCTGATCCTGCCGGTGCCCGGAACCGCCGTCGCCCTTCCCACGGTCCTCGGCACCTTCCTGACGCTCGGCGCCATCATCCTGGCCACCCTGCCCTGGCCCCGGGGGGCGCTGAAGCGGTAGCGGGCCGGTAGGCTTGGAGTTTGCACCGGACAGTGCCTACCGCACTGTCCGCAACACCCCGTCCGGCAACCAGCCGGGGACCCGGGGCTGACACCGCGGACCGCACCCAGCGGCCCTGTAGACATTGGAGTTCCCATGGCAGCAAAATCCGTCCTCGATCAGATCATTTCCCTCGCCAAGCGCCGGGGATTCGTTTTCCAGGCCGGTGAAATCTATGGTGGCTCGCGTTCTGCCTGGGACTACGGGCCGCTTGGCGCCGAGCTCAAGGAAAACATCAAGCGCCAGTGGTGGCAGTCCGTGGTCCGCGGCCGCGAGGACGTCGTCGGCCTTGATTCCTCCGTCATCCTGCCCCGCCAGGTCTGGGAGGCCTCCGGCCACGTCGAGGTCTTCTCCGACCCGCTGGTGGAGTGCCTGTCCTGCCACAAGCGCTACCGTGCCGACCACCTCGAGGAAGAATACGAGGAAAAGAAGGGCCGTCCCGCCGAGAACGGCCTCAAGGACATCGCCTGCGCCAACTGTGGCACCCGCGGCCAGTGGACCGAACCGCAGGAATTCTCGGGCCTGCTCAAGACTTACCTTGGCCCCGTCGCCAGCGAGGAAGGCCTGCACTATCTGCGTCCGGAAACGGCCCAGGGCATCTTCGTGAACTTCAGCAACGTCCTGACCACCTCCCGGAAGAAGCCTCCGTTCGGCATCGGCCAGATCGGCAAGTCGTTCCGCAACGAGATCACGCCGGGCAACTTCATCTTCCGCACCCGCGAGTTCGAGCAGATGGAAATGGAATTCTTCGTCGAGCCCGGCACCGACGAGCAGTGGCACCAGTACTGGATGAAAGAGCGCATGGCCTGGTACACGGGCCTCGGCATCCGGGAAGAGAACCTGCGCTTCTTCGAGCACCCGCTGGAGAAGCTCAGCCACTACTCCAAGGGCACCACGGACATCGAGTACCGTTTCGGCTTCCAGGGCTCGGAGTGGGGCGAGCTCGAAGGCATCGCCAACCGCACCGACTTTGACCTCTCCACCCACGCCAAGGCCTCCGGCGCGGACCTGAGCTACTTCAACCAGGCCACCAACGAGCGCTACACCCCCTACGTGATCGAGCCCGCCGCCGGCCTGACCCGGTCGTTCATGGCCTTCATGATCGATGCCTACACCGAGGACGAGGCCCCCAACGCCAAGGGCGGTGTCGACATCCGCACCGTGCTCAAGCTTGATCCCCGCCTGGCCCCGGTGAAGGCAGCCGTGCTGCCGCTGAGCCGCAACGAGGACCTCTCGCCGAAGGCCAAGGACCTTGCCGCCCAGCTGCGCAAGAGCTGGAACATCGAGTTCGACGACGCCGGCGCCATCGGCCGCCGCTACCGCCGCCAGGACGAGATCGGCACGCCGTTCTGCATCACCGTGGACTTCGACACCCTCGAGGACCAGGCTGTCACCATCCGTGAACGCGACACCATGAGCCAGGAACGCGTCTCCCTGGACAAGGTGGAGGGCTACCTGGCCGCGCGGCTGATCGGCGCCTGATCATGGCGATCGAATACCGGGAATGGCGGGAGGGCGACGACCTCGCGCTCCTGGAGATCTGGGGCGGGCCGGAGACAGTCCAGGCCGGGCAGTTCCGCGGCACCCTGGCACCGTCCGGCAACACCCCGTGGCGCCGCTGCATCGTGGCCGAGGATGTCGTGGACGGCGTCGCCATTCCCGTGGCGGCCGCCGTGGTCCATGAGGCCTCGCTGCACCCGGAACGGCTGTGGGCCTATGTGGAGGTGGCCAAGGACCACCGCCGCGCAGGCTTGGGCTCCACCCTGCTGAGCATGCTGCGGCATGAGGCGGCCAAGTCGCCGTCGGGCGTCACCCGGCTGCGCTGCAAGGTGGAGCCGGGCACGGCCGGCGCGGCGTTTGCCGAGGCCGCCGGCATGGCCCCGATCCAGCGGTCCCGCCTCGTCGTCGTGGATCCGGCGCCGCTGAAACTGCCGGTGTTCGGCGACGGCTCCGAATCTGCGGCCACCGACCAGGTCGAGGACCTCGCCACGGGCTCGGTGGAGCTCAGCGACGTCGTTGGCCGGTACTACACCGCCGTCCACGGCTGGGACAGCCCGGGGGAGCTGAGCGTTGCCACGGTGCAGCGCTTGTTCCTGGATGACCTCAGCGGCGCCCACGGCGCGATCGTGCTGCGGGCGCCCAAGGCCAGCGCCTTCGGGCACGGCATCGCGGCGAGCCGGAAGGGCCGGCTGGAGGGGTTCGCGATCAGTTACGCCCAGGGAACCCCGGAGGCCGACGCCGACGCCTCCGCCCCGGCCGGGCCCACTGCACCCACTGAGGTGTTCCTCGGGCACGAGCCGAAGCTCGGGGAGGACGAAGCCCGGGCCGCGGTGCGTGACCTCCTGGCGCTGATCGCCTACCAGCACCCGGTCATGCTGGAACTGGACGACGCGATGACCGCATTGCGCGCCGTCGTCGAACCGCTGCTTGAGGCCGGCAAGGCGCATGTCCAGGGCTCGGAAACGCTCGTCGTCTCGGACCCCGCCCAGGCCTGACCCGACTGACCCGCAGCTGCGGCCGTTTTCAAGCGTGATAACGGCCACGGCTGCGGGTCAGTTTTGCGTCCGGCGCCCGCCGCCGGCACGCCGCGGACCGTCCGCCGCGTCGAGGCGCCGCCGTTCCTCTTCCGTCGGCGCGCCCCCGCCGAGCCCGGCCGGCATCCACCAGGCCCCGGGCCCGGGCTGCAGGGGAAAGTCGGCCATGCCGACGTCGATCCCGTGTTGCAGGGCCGCGGCGAGCCGGGCGGTGGCTGGCCGGGCGTCATGCTCCGGATCGGGCAGGGACTCCGGCAGGATCGGCTCGCCGACGTGGATGCGGACGGGAGCCCGCCACGCGCGCCGGGGCGAGAAAGCGTGGTGGCGCGTCATCAGCCGGTGGGCGCCCCACACGGAGACGGGGATGATCGGCACGCCGGCCTCCGATGCCATCCGCACAGCGCCGGTCTTGCAGTCGCGGACGGTGAAGCTGCGGCTCACGCCGGCCTCGGGAAGGATGGCGATGTACTCGCCGGCCCTGAGTCGTGCGACGGCGGCATCGTAGGCGTGGGCGCCGGATTCGTAGCCGACCACCACATGCCCGGCCGCGCTGACGGCGGGCCCGGCAAGCCAGTGGTCGGCTGCCCCCTGGGTGATGAGGAACCGCATCTGGGCACGGTTGTGCCACCACAGCAGCATCTCGGCGAAGGCAAAGTCGAGGTAACCGAAGTGCGTGATCGCGACCACCGCCCCGTGGCCCGGCAGCACCGGGCGGGACGGGCGGCGGGATCCGGTACTCGGCCGGGAAAAGGTGCCCGGCCTGGCCGCGGTGTCCGGTCCCGGTATGGTGTCCGGCCCCGGCGGCGGCAGGTTCTCCCTGCCGGTGACGAGGACACGGACCCGGAAGAGCCAGCGCAGTGCCAGTCCGGTGCGGACGATGCCGCGGTAGAAGCGGTCGCTGGGCTCCGGCCTCCACTTCGGGAGCCGCCGGTTCATTCCGGATCCGCCATCCCGGTGCCCGCCTCCTCAGTGCCCGCCTGCGCGCCGCCGGGGCGGCAGCGGCAGGAAGCCGGAGGTGGACTCGATGTACTCCTTATAACCGGGCCGCGCGGACATCGCCTTTTCAGTCAGGGGTTTCCCGGTCCGGCCCGCCAGGGCCCAGATCATCAGGGCGGGGGACAGGATGGTCAGGACACCGGGCCACGAGTCGGCGGCCACCAGGAAGAGCCCCGCCCAGACGGCGGCGTCGCCGAAGTAGTTCGGGTGGCGGGTGTAGCGCCACAGCCCGGTGTTAAGCACCGTCCCGCGCCTGGCCGGGTCGGCCTTGAACTGCGCCAACTGCCAGTCCCCGACCGTCTCGAACACGAAGCCCACAATCCAGAGCAGGACCCCAATGAATGCCAGCCAGCCCAGCGCTCCGGTCGCGAACATGCCCACCTGGATGGTGAGCGAAACGAAGAACATCACCAGGCCCTGAGGCAGGTACACCCGGCGCAGGGCGTAGATGTTCCGCGACCCGGGTGCCGCGGCGAGCATGTCCACGTAGCGCGGGTCCTCATGGCCGCCGCGGGCCCGCGCCCCGATATGGACCGCGAGGCGGATGCCCCACACGGCCACGAGGGCCAGGAGCAGCAGCCTGCGGCCGGCGTCGCCATGACCGGCGGAAAGCAGCCACGAGATTGCGGCCACCACCACGAAGCCAAGGCCCCAGACAGTGTCAATGACCGAGTGGCGGTTCTGCCGGACCGCGACGGCAAACGTCAGGGCCAGCAGGACCACGAGCCCGGCGATCACCCACGGCAGGCTGGCGAGGAAGGCCGCCAGCGGGAACGGCGCCATCACAGCACCACCGGCAGGCGCGAGCCGGCCGTGGGTGAGGAGCCGCGCAATGCGCTGCGTATCGAGTCCGTGGCGCCGGCGACGTCGGCTCCCGTGTCCGCGCCGAAGGCATCCAGGATGAAGTCGCGCGCCAGAGCGTTCCACAGGGCCACCCGGCGGAACATGAAGTGCCCGGCGCCGGTGAGGGCGACATAGTCAACGGAGGCCGCGACGCCGTCGGCGCGCCGGGCAAAATCCAAGGACCTGGCCGGGCTGGTCCAGCGGTCGGCAGTGCCGTGGACGATCAGGATCCGGCGGCCCGCGACGGGCGCGACCGGGGTGGTGCGGTCCAGCCAGGGCGCGAGCGCCACCACCGCTTGCACCTGCGGATCGTCGGCCACGCACAAGGCCGTAAGGCCGCCCATGGAATGGCCCAGCAGGTACACCGGCGCCCCTGGATGCTCACGGCTGATTCGGGAAAGCGCCCAGCGGGCGTCCTGAACGGGGGACATGTCCTCCCCGTTCCAGCCGCGGTACCGGTTGCGCAGGGTCCACACCGCCAATCCATGCGGGCCGCCCTGCCGGTTCAGATCCCGGGCAAAGGGCAGCATCCGGGCCGGGCTCAAGTGCCGGCCCCGGACCGGCTCATAGCTGTCCGCGCGTCCGCCGTGCAGGACCAGGGCGACGCCGCGGGTCTGCCCGGCGGCTTCGGCGACGGTCAGCACGGCCTTGGCGGCGGGCCCGGAGCGGCGTGCCTCCGGTTCGCGGTCGTCTGGGGTGCGGATGCCCACGCGTGTGTCCTTCCCGTCCTTATGTCCGTCAATACTCAACCCTAGGTTGCGGCCCCCGCCCGTCAAGGCCGGTGCCGCCTATTGTGGATTCGGAGCCGAGACACCAGGAGATGGGTGCGGCCGCCTGAAGCGTCCTGCATGTGCCCTTGACGGCCGAATGCGGGAGGAGTAGGCCTGTGGAGGTAAACCTCCGGGCGTTACGCCGGCTGGGAGCGCTCAGAACCGTCCGGGTCGGATCTCACGACGAAATCGACGGTATAGAAAATGAATGGAACATCTTTGGACAGCCTGCGCGAGCAAGTCCGCGGGCAGGTCGTCGCGCCCGGCGACAGCGAATACGATGCCGCTCGCGCGGTGTTCAATGGAATGATCGATAAGCGGCCGGCAGCGGTGGTGCGGGTATCCCAGGTGGCCGATGTCATCTCCTGCGTCAACTTCGCCCGCGACAACGCCTTGGACCTGGCGGTCCGTGGGGGAGGGCACAGCGCCCCGGGTTTCGGCACGTGGGATGACGCCCTGGTGATCGACTTCTCAAACACGACCGGCGTCCGGGTCGATCCCGCAGCAGCCACGGCGCGCGCGGAGTCAGGTGCCACGTGGGCCGACTTCAACCACGCGACCCACGCTTTCGGGCTGGCAACTCCTGGCGGCATCGTTGGCTCGACCGGCATTGCCGGGCTGACCCTCGGCGGCGGGATGGGCTACCTGAGCCGCAAGTACGGGCTCAGCTGCGACAACCTCCTATCGGCCGACGTCGTCACCGCCGACGGGAAGTTCCTCACCGCCAGCGAACGCGAGAACGACGATCTCTTCTGGGCGCTACGCGGCGGCGGCGGGAACTTCGGCGTCGTGACGTCCTTTGAGTACAAGCTGCATCCCGTGGACATGGTCCACGCCGGCATCATCATCTATCCCGTCGAGCACGCGGAGACGGTCGCGAAGTTCTACCGGGATCACATGGCTTCCGCCCCTGAGGAGTTTGGCGCGTTCCTGGGCTTCCATCAGGGCCCGCCGGTGCCGTTCCTGCCGGAGGAATGGCATGGCAAACCGGTGTGCGTCATCGTCGGCATGTGGACCGGCGACCCGGCGGAAGGTCCGGCACGCTGGCAGCCGTTCCTGGACGTCGCCCCCGCGGCGGGATCCATGGTGGGGCCAATGCCCTACACCGCCCTGAACACGGCTTTTGACCCGCTGCAGCCCCCGGGTATGCAGGCTTACTGGAAAGCTGACTTTCTGGCGGAGCTCAACGACGGCGCCATCGCCGCGCACATCGAACACGGCAGCAGGGTTCCGAGCGTGCAAACCGCCGTGCACATCTACCCCATTGATGGTGCCGTCCAGCGGGTGGGCGCCACGGAGACGGCGTTCGCGAACCGGAACGTGAAATTCTCGCCCGTGATCGCCGGGCAGTGGACGGACCCCGCAGAAAACGAGGCCAATATCGCCTGGGTGCGGGACTACGCTGCCGCGCTGCGGCCCTATTCGGCACCCGGCGGCTACATCAACTTCATGGACGGGGATGACGCCCCCAGGATCGCGGAGAACTACGGCCCGAACTACGCCCGCCTGCGCGAGATCAAAGCCAAGTACGATCCGCAGAACCTCTTCCACATCAACCAGAACATCGCACCCGCCTGAGCCCGGAGGCGCGACGAGCACGGCTGGATCTGCGCGGCGGGGACGACCCCGCCCCGTAGAATTTTCGCCATGAGGTTGAACTGCTGATGGGCGCCGGACACTCGCACTCCCACACCGAGCCTGCGGAACCGACACCCCGGATGCTGGCCGCCCGGAGAAAGGCCAACTGGATCCTCGCCGCCATCCTCATCCCGCTGACCCTGCTGACCCTGGCGGCCATGGCCGTCCTGTGGCCCTCGGGCAGCAAAGAGGGCATCACACTGGCCAGCCCCTACGCGGCCGCGCCCGGTGTGTCATTCGACACCGGCAAAATCCAGCGGGTCGTCGTCGGCAACTGCTCGGAACCCCAGGCCGGCGCCGCCGTGCAGCCCCCGCAGCAGGGCTCACAGTGCACTTTCGCCTACACAGAGCCGGACAAGGGCGGCAACCCGGTGAAAGTGGTGATCAACCCCGACATTGCGAAGTCCCACGGCGTGAAACCCGGCGACAGCATCCGCTACCTGAACCTCTCCCAGGCCCAGGGCGCGTCCCCGGACCAGGGCGCCCCGGCCTACGTCTTCGTCGATTTCGTCCGGACGCTGCCCATCATCTTGCTCGCGGTCCTGTACGCCGTCGTGGTCATCGCGGTGGCGCGCTGGCGCGGCCTGCGGGCACTGATCGGGCTCGTCGGCGCCTATGTTGTACTCGTCTCATTCATGCTGCCCGGGCTGGTCGAGGGGAAACCGCCGCTGCTCCTGGCGCTCGTCGGCTCCACGGTCATCATGATCGGGGTGCTGTACTTCGCCCACGGCTTCTCGGCCCGGACGTCGACGGCGCTGCTGGGCACCATGTTCGGCCTCGCCATCACGGCGCTGCTGGCGGCCTGGGCCACCGACGCCGCAAATCTGGCCGGCGTGGGCAGCCACGACGCCGCCACGCTGACCAACATCTCGGACCACATCTCGATCTCCGGCATCATCCTCTGCGGGCTCATCATTTCCGGGCTTGGCGTGCTGAACGACGTCACCATCACCCAGTCGTCCGCGGTCTGGGAACTGTGGGAGCTCGCCCCCGACACCAGTGCCCGGCAACTCTTCGCCTCCGGGATGCGGATCGGCCGTGACCACATCGCGTCCACGGTGTACACCATTGCGTTCGCCTACGCCGGGGCGGCCTTGCCCGTCCTGATCCTGGTCATGCTCTATGAACGGCCGCTCGGGGACGCCCTGACCAGCGCCGAACTCTCTGAGGAAGTCATTCGCACCCTCGTCGGCTCGGTGGGCCTTGTCCTCGCTGTGCCGGTCACCACGCTGATCGCCGTGCTGGTGGTCAAGGCCACCGGGACCAGGAACGGTGCCGCGTTGCCCGCGGCAGCGCCCGCCGCCGCAGTTCCGGGCGGGCGGCCCGTAGAGCGGCCCGCCGAACTGGTCGGGGCCGGACAGGCCGGCGGCTTTGGAGGGGCCGGGACGGACGACGCCGGTGCGGGGCCCGCCACGCGCCGCGGGCGGCGGGCCGCCCTGCGGGACTGAACCCGGCTCCGGGAGCGTCCGGTCGGGGGCCGCCCGGGCCGGGTTTTCCACATAGCCGGGGCCGGATCTGACCGATTTGCCCGGCTTTGAGACAATGGTCGGGTGACTGTCGTAGCAACCCCTCCCGCCCCCAAGCTGGAACTCCCGGCCCTGCAGCTGGGCCCGATCACCGTGGACACGCCGGTGATCCTGGCCCCCATGGCCGGCATCACCAACTCCGCCTTCCGCAGGCTGTGCCGTGAATACGGCGGCGGCCTGTATGTGGCGGAGATGGTCACCTCGCGTGCCCTGGTGGAGCGCACCCCGGAATCGCTGCGCATTATTTCCCACGACGACGACGAGAAAGTCCGGTCCGTCCAGCTCTACGGCGTGGATCCCGTGACCGTCGGCCAGGCCGTCCGGATGCTGGTCGAAGAAGACCGGGCAGACCACATCGACCTCAACTTCGGCTGCCCCGTCCCCAAAGTCACGCGGCGCGGCGGTGGCTCGGCCCTGCCCTGGAAGATCGACCTCTTCACCTCGATCGTCCAGACGGCCGTCAAGGAAGCCTCCAAGGGCAACATCCCGCTGACCATCAAAATGCGCAAGGGCATCGACGATGACCACCTGACGTACCTCGACGCCGGCCGGATCGCCCGCGATTCCGGGGTCGCCGCCGTCGCCCTCCACGGCCGCACGGCCGCCCAGTTCTACTCCGGCCAGGCCGACTGGTCCGCCATCGCCCGTCTCCGCGAGGCGCTGCCGGACATTCCTGTCCTCGGCAACGGGGACATCTGGTCCGCCGAGGACGCGGTCCGGATGGTGCGCGAAACGGGGGTGGACGGCGTCGTCGTCGGGCGCGGCTGCCAGGGCCGGCCGTGGCTGTTCGGCGACCTCATGGCCGCGTTCGAGGGCAGCGACCAGCGGTACCGGCCCGACCTCGGCCAGGTGGCTGAGAGCGTGTACCGGCACGCCGAGCTCATGGTCGAGACCTTCGGGGACGAAGGTAAGGCCCTGCGCGAGATCCGCAAGCACATCGCCTGGTATTTCAAGGGGTACGTGGTCGGCGGCGAACTGCGGACCAAGCTGGCCCTCGTCACCAGCCTTGAAGTGCTGCGCGCCACCTTGGACCAGTTGGACCTCGGCTCCCCATACCCCGGGGCCGACGCCGAGGGCCCGCGCGGCCGCGCCGGCTCGCCCAAGAAACCCGCCCTGCCCAAGGACTGGCTGCTGAACCGGACACTGGATGACGAACAGACCCGCGACATCTCCTTCGCCGAACTGGACGTCTCCGGTGGCTGAGGCCCGGACCGCCGCCCCCGTCCTGGCCGGCTACACCTCCCGCGACGCGGAGCGGTGGGTCGAGGAGCCGCCCAAGAGCACCTACCGGTCGGACTTCGAGCGCGACCGGGCGAGGGTCCTGCACTCCTCGGCGCTGCGCCGGCTCGGGGCGAAGACCCAGGTCGTCGCCCCGGACACCGACGACTTCGTCCGGACCCGGCTCACCCACAGCCTTGAGGTGGCCCAGGTGGGCCGCGAACTCGGCCGGGCGCTCGGCTGCGACCCCGATGTCGTGGACACGGCGTGCCTCAGCCATGACCTCGGCCACCCGCCGTTCGGGCACAACGGCGAAGCGGCCCTCAACGAGGTCGCGCACGCGATCGGCGGCTTCGAAGGAAACGCCCAGACGCTGCGGCTGCTGACCCGGCTGGAACCGAAGGTCCTGGCCGCCGACGGCCGGCCCGCCGGCCTGAACCTGACCCGGGCGAGCCTCGATGCCGCCGCCAAATACCCGTGGTCGGCCGTGAACGCGCCCGTGATCCACGGGGAACGGACCAGCAAGTTCGGCGCCTACGAGGACGACCTCCCGATCTTCGAATGGATCCGTGACGGCGCCCCGGAACGCCGGTCCTGCCTCGAAGCGCAGGTCATGGATCTCGCGGACGACATCTCCTACTCGGTGCACGACGTCGAGGACGCGATCGTCGCAGGCCATTTCCAGCTGCGCTGGATGGATAACCCGGACCACCGCGCCCGCGTCGTCGGTTACGCCAAGCAGTGGTACCTGCCGCACAACGACCCCGCCGCGATCGACGCCGCGCTGGCCCGGCTGGAGGCAACGAACGTCTGGGTCCGGGAGGCCGACGGCAGCCGCAAGGCCATGGCCGCGCTCAAGGACATGACCAGCCAGCTCATCGGCCGGTTCTGCCAGAGCGCGCTGGAGGCCACCCGCGCCCTGTATGGACCCGCCCACCTCACCCGCTACAACGCGGAGCTGATCGTCCCGGACGAGACCGTCATGGAAATCGCGGTGATGAAAGGCCTGGCCACCACTTTCGTGATGACCACCGAGCACCGGCAGCCCATCTACGAGCGCCAGCGGGAAGTCCTGCACGCCCTCGTCACCGCGCTCAGCGCCACCGAGGACCGCCACCTGGAGCCGATGTTCGCCGCCGACTGGCTTGACGCGGCGGACGACGCCGCACGGCTGCGCGTCGTGATCGACCAGGTCGCGTCGCTGACGGACGGCTCGGCGCTGGCCATGTACGAACGCCTCGTGGGCAGCCTGCCGCCGCTGTGGTGACGGGCACCGTAAGCCGCCGGTCGGCGTCGTACCCGGGGACTAGGATGGCACTGTGGCCGGCCTGATCAAACGTGAAGACATCGACGAAGTGCGCCAGCGCACCGACATCAAGGAAGTCGTCGACAGCTACGTGACGCTCAAGGGGGCCGGGCTGGGGTCCTACAAGGGCCTGTGCCCCTTCCACGACGAACGCTCACCATCCTTCACCGTCCGCCCCCAGGTCGGGCGGTACCACTGCTTCGGCTGCGGCGAGGACGGGGACGTCATTTCCTTCGTCCAGAAGCTGGACCACATCTCCTTCCACGAGGCCGTGGAAAAGCTGGCCCACCGGATCGGCTTTGAACTGCACTACGAGGACGGCGGCTCCGGGCCGAATCGGGAGGACATCGGCCGGCGCCAGCGGCTGCTGGACGCGCACAAGGTAGCCGACGAATTTTTCCGGGCCCAGCTGCTGACACCGGGTGCCGCCGAGGGCCGGAACTTCCTCTATGGGCGCGGCTTCGACCGTGCGGCGGCGGAGCAGTTCGGCGTGGGCTATGCCCCGCAGGGCTGGGACTCGCTGCTCAAGCACCTCCGCGGCCGCGGCTACACGGACGCCGAACTGAAGCTGACAGGCATGTTTTCCGAAGGTAACCGGGGCATCTACGACCGCTTCCGCGGCCGGCTGATCTGGCCCATCCGGGACATCGCCGGCGACACCATCGGCTTTGGCGCCCGCAAGCTGTACGAGGACGACCAAGGCCCGAAATACCTGAACACCCCCGAGACCGCCCTGTACAAAAAGTCCCAGGTTCTTTACGGCATCGACCTCGCCAAGCGCACCATCGCCAAGGACCGCCAGCTCGTGGTGGTCGAAGGCTACACCGACGTCATGGCCTGCCACCTGGCCGGCATTCCGACGGCCGTCGCCACCTGCGGCACCGCCTTCGGCACCGAGCACATCAAGATCGCCCGGCGGCTGCTCTCCGACGACGGCAGCGGGGGAGAAGTCATCTTCACGTTCGACGGCGACGCCGCCGGCCAGAAAGCGGCATTGCGTGCCTTCGAGGAGGACCAGCGCTTCGTCGCGCAAACCTTCGTGGCCGTCGAACCCAGCGGCGCCGACCCCTGCGACCTCCGCCAGTCCAAAGGTGACTCCGCGGTCCGGGACCTGATCGGGAGCCGCCGCCCCCTGTTCGAGTTCGCCATCCGCGCCACGCTCAAACGGCACAACCTGGACACTGTGGAGGGCCGGATCGCCGCCCTGCGTGAATCCGCGCCCGTGGTGGCCCAAATCCGCGACGCCGGCATCCGGCCGGCCTACGCCCGGGAGCTGGCCGGCTGGCTCGGCATGCCGGTCGAGGAAGTCAGCAGGGCGGTCGGCGCCGCCACCAAGCGCGCCGCACAGGCTGGACCGGCTGGACCGGGCGGCAGCCATGGCCAGAGCACCGGCCAGGGTGCCGGGCAGCGCCACAGCCCAAGCAGTGGGCCAGGCGTTGCGCCGTTGCCGCCGTCGGCCGTTCTGCCGTCCTTCAACCGGCCTGATCCCCGGGACCCCGTCGCGGCGATGGAGCGGCAGGCCCTTGAGGTCGCGCTGCAGGAACCGGGCATGCTGGAGGGCGAGACCTGGGAACGGTTCTCCACGGCGCGGTTTTCCACTCCGGCCTACCTCGCCATCCACGAGGCCATCCGGGCCACGGGGATCGGGCTCACCGGCGACCCCGTGCGCTGGGTGGAGCAGCTCCTGCAGGAGGTCCCGGAGCCGCTGCGCCCGCTTGTCTCCGAGCTCGCCGTGGTGCCGCTGCCGGCCAGCACGCCCGAGGCCGTCCAGCGCTACTGCCGGGACATCCTGGCCCGCCTGTTCGAACTCCAGATCACCCGGGTGAAGGCCGAAAAGATGGGGCAGCTGCAGCGACTGGACGCCTCGGCCCATCCCGAGGACTTCCAACGGCTGAACCGCGAACTCATGCAGCTGGAGATGCAGCGGCGGGCCCTGCGCTCGGACGCCTGAGCCGCCGATTTCGTTTCCCGGGCCGGTGTTTGCTAGGCTTATACCCGCTTCATTCCTCCTTAGCTCAATTGGCAGAGCATTCGACTGTTAATCGAAGGGTTGCTGGTTCAAGTCCAGCAGGAGGAGCGCACAGTCCCCGTTCCGGGCTTCCGGGACGGGGACATTTTTTATACCCGGAGGGGGTATTCCGGTGCGGTCCCGCACTGGTTCCGCGGCCGATTTCCCTACCGACAAAACCTTTGCTAATGTCATACCTGCTTCATTCCTCCTTAGCTCAATTGGCAGAGCATTCGACTGTTAATCGAAGGGTTGCTGGTTCAAGTCCAGCAGGAGGAGCGGACAGGTCCCGCGGCCGGTGAAAACCGGCCGCGGGACCTTTTTTCTTTCCTGCGTTTATTGCTGTTTCCTGCGTTTTATGCGCCCCGTCGCCCGAGTGGCGCGGTTCGGGTCCGGGTCAGACGAAGTACATCTCCACCTGGAGGAAGCGCTGGGCCTCGAGGACGGCGGCCTCGAAGGCCTCTTGCTCGGTGGGGGACTTGCGTGGCTCGCGCGGATGCCATTCATGCGGCGCTGAGTGCACCTGGGTGAACCCGCCGCCCGGGGGTGCATAGAATATGCCGAACCGCTGCACGGGCCACTCCGGAGAGGTTTCCGGAGCCACGAGTAGGGCGGAGTCGTAGGCCGGGTTGTACCACTGGGCAATCGGGCGGCGCCGGTCCTCGGTGAACAGGCCGGCAGCGTACATGGCAGCGGATTGCGCGCTGGTCTGACTGCACAGGCGTTCCCACCACAGGGGCAGGATCCCGGCATCGCACCGCTGCCACGTGGCCGGAAGTGGCTGAGGTTCCTGCCAATCGGGCACAAAACAACTTTATCGCCCGTCACGTGCGCGGAACAGGGTATCCGCAGGCAGGAGCCCGAACGCCCGATGCCGCGGGCGGAAACCGGGGTGGACATGCTCAGTGGTGGCAGGATCCAGTGTGGGACATGCTCAGCGGTGGTCGCGGCCGAGGGGAGCATGCTCAATGGTGGCAGCATTCATCAGAGGACATGCTCAATGCTGGGCCTGGCCAGCGGACATGACACCCGTATGTCCACTCCTGGGCGCCAAAAATGAGCATGTCCCATGGGGGTGCGGGCGAAGAATGGGCATGTCCCGCGAGCCGGGTCGCGGCGGGCCGGGGTCGGCGCCAAAAAATGGGCATGTCCCGCGGGCCGTCCGCGAAGAATGGGCATGTCCCGTGGGCCCGGTCTCCGAGGGTCGGGGCCGGCCTACTGGATCGGGGGCACGGTGCTGGGGCGCACTATCAGCCACAGGGCTGCCGCCGCCAACAGGATGCAGGCTGCCTGGACCGCGCCCATGGGGGTTGCGGATCCGACGCCGAGCCACCCGACCACGGGGGAGATCAGGCCCGCCATCATGAACGTTGCCGCGCCGAGCAGGGATGCGGCTGTTCCGGCCTGGGCGCCGTGCTTGGCGAGGGCCAGCACCTGCACCGTGGGAAAAGTGAAGCCGGCGCCGAGGATGTAGAACCACAGCGGCACCACGACCCCCCACAGCCCGAAGCCCAGCTGGTCGAAGATGACGATCAGGACGGCCATGAGGAACATCCAGGCCGTGGACCCGGCAAGGATCCACTGCGGCGGGACCCGCTTGATCAGCCGTGCGCTGGTCTGGACACCGGCCACGATGCCGAGGGAATTGATCCCGAAGAGCAGCCCGTACTGCTGGGGCGTGAAGCCGTAGACGTTCTGGAACAGGAACGGCGACGCGGACAGGTACGTGAACAGACCAGCGAAATTCATGCCGCCCACCAGGAGCAGGCCCACGAAGATCCTGTCGGAGAACAGCACCTTGTAGCGCTGGCGGGCGGTCAGCCCGGACTTGCCGCGCAGCTCCGGGGGCAGGGTCTCGCGGATCACGAACACGGCCGCGATGATGACGCAGGTGCCGTAGGCGGCCAGGAACAGGAAGATGCCTGGCCAGGGCATCAGGAGCAGCAGCTGTGAGCCGATCACCGGGGCCAGGATCGGTGCCAGGCCGTTGACCAGGGCCATCCGGGAGAACATCCGCACCATCGCGTAGCCGCTGAACAGGTCGCGCACCATCGCCATGGCCACAACACCGCCCCCGGCGGCCCCGACACCCATAAGGACGCGGAAGAAGCCCAGGGTGGCGATGTCGGTGGATTGGGCGGCGCCCAGGGATGCGGTGATGTGCAGCGCCGTGGCGAGAATCAGGGGCATCCGCCGGCCGAACTTGTCGCTCAGCGGCCCCACCACGAGCTGCCCCAGCGCGAATCCCACGGTGGTCCCGGTTAGTGTCAGCTGCACCGCGGCCGCAGACACCCCGAGGCTCTCTTCCAGCGCCGGGAACGCCGGCAGGTAAAGATCCACCGTGAACGGTCCAAGGGCAGTTAAAGCCCCCAGGGTCAGGATGTAAAGGAATTTACGACGGCGGCTCAGGGAATCACCGGGATTGGGGGGTGTGCTCACAGAGGTCCATCCTAGGGCCCGGCAGGACGGCCGGAGGGCGGCCGGACGGGCGCGCCACACCCTGGCCGAAAAGTCCCTCCAACAGCCGAAATGATAGTTTTGACACCGGGGTCTGTGCGCAGCTGTCCAGACCCGGCAAGCCCGCGGAAGCGGAACGACGGATGGCACCAGTTAGGCGGGACCGATGAGCGGACGTCACAGCGGCGGGACAGGGGGCGGCTTGCGCATTTCGGCGTTGCCACAAACCCTGAAGATGATCTTCAAGCTTGCGCCCCGGCAGCTCAGTGACGAGATTGCGCTGGCCAAGGCCGAACTCAAGCGCAAGGGGACTCAGGTCGGCGTCGCCGGCGCCTTCCTCGCCGTCGCCGTCGTCTTCGTCGCGTTCCTGGCGGTCGGCCTGATCGTCGCCGCAATCATGGGTCTCGCCACGATCATGCCGGCGTGGCTCGCCGCGTTGCTGGTGTGCGCAGTGTTCCTCATCATCGCCGCCATCGGCGCCCTCATCGGGGTCAACAAGTTCAAGGCCGCCCTGCCGCTCGTTCCCGAGGAGACCATCCGCGGCCTCAAGTACGATCTCGGCATCGCGAAGGAAGGCTCCGCGTTCGACGCGGCGATCCTGGACCCGAACTCCGAACAGTACAAGGCCGCGAAGGCCGCCAAGGAGGCCGCAGCCGCCAAGGCGAAGGCGGAGAAGGAAGCCAAGGCTGCCGCCCAACCCGATCTCGGACCCGCCCCCACCGAATCCGAGCTGCTGAACCGGCTGGACCAGCGGCGCACGCACCTGACCGGCGTCAGGGACGAGCTCGGCAGGGAACTTGACATCAAAACCCAGGCCCGTGCCTTGCTGGCTGTCACCCTTGCCCGGCTCCAGGAGGGCAAAGACCAGCTAAACACCAAGATCGCCGGCTTCCGTTCCACCGTCCGGTCTTCGACGGCGTCGGCGGGCTCATCAGCTGACGGGCAGACCCTGGCCGGACAGCTCAAGGACCGTTGGAAGCCGCTCGCGGTGCTGGCCGCCTCGGCAGCCGCGCTCGCGGTCCTGGTGCGCAAACTGATCAAGGGCTAGGCAGACCCCTGAACCCAATCGCCAAACCGTTGCCGTCCACGGAAAGGGGGAATCGATGAAATTCATCGGCGCTGGCGCCCGTCCCGGGCAGCCCCTCGTCCACCGCGACGCCGTCTTCACGGTCCCCAATGTCCTCACCGTGGTCCGCTTCCTGGGCGTCCCGCTGTTTATCTGGCTGGTGCTCTCGGAACACGAATACGGCTACGGCGCCCTCGTGCTCGCCATCATGGCCAGCACCGACTGGGTGGACGGCTACATTGCCCGCCGCTTCAACCAGATGACCAACCTCGGCCGGGTCATGGACCCCATCGCCGACCGGCTTTCCCTCATTGCCGTGGCCGTCACCCTCGTGATCGCCGGCGTCGTCCAGTGGTGGTACCTCGCGGCACTGCTGATCCCGGATGCGGTCCTGCTGGCCCTGTCAGTGTTCTATTTCCACGGCCACCCGGACCTGCCGGTCAGCCGCATCGGGAAAATCCGCACCGGCCTGCTCCTGGTGGGAACACCGCTGCTGGTGCTGTCCAAGCTGCCCGTGCCCGGCGCGGACGCTTACGCTTCCGTCGCGTGGATCTTCCTGGGGCTGGGACTCGTGGGGCACTGGATCGCGGCCTACAACTACGTCTGGGCCATCATCGCCAAGGGCCGCGAGCTCCGGACGCACGACGGCGGCACCCACTGATGGTCTGGCTTGCGGTTTTGCTTGCGGTGGCCGGTGCCTTCTGCCTGGCGTTCGGCGCCCAACGGCAGGGGAGTGCCGTCAAGGCCGATACCGGCGGACTGGCGCTGAGCACCCACGGCCTGCTGCGGCTGGTCCGTAATCCCCGGTGGGTATTCGGGCTCCTGCTGCTCGGCGCCGGGATGGCCATGAACGCTGTCGCCCTCGTGATGGCACCGCTGACCGTGGTGCAGCCGATCGGTGCCATCGCCCTCGTGATCACCACGGTGGTCAACACCAAGGACCAGGGCCTGAGCATGAACCGGGCCACCATTGTGGCCATCACGGCCTGCGTGACAGGATCGGCGCTGTTCGTGGTGCTGGCCGTCAACGTGACCCAGGAAAACCACAACGTGAGCAGCGAGGACGAGCTGACGATCGTCCTGCTCCTGGCCCTGGCGGTGGGGCTTTTCGGCACGCTGGCCCTGCTCTTCAAACACCGCATGAGCGCCTTCGTCTATATCCTGGGCGCCGGCGTCCTGTTCGGCTTCGTGGCCGTCCTGACCCGCATCATCGGCAGGCATCTGCTGGACCCGAACGGACAGTTTTTGCTGAACGTGCCGTGGTACAGCGTGGTGGCAATCGTGGCCGCCGGTGTCCTGGGATCCTGGTTCGTGCAGAACGCCTATTCCAGCGGGCCGCCGGATCTGGTCATTGCCGGATTGACCGTGATCGACCCCATCGTGGGCATCGCGATCGGCATCGTAATTCTGGGAGAACTGCGTCCCGACGTCCAGCCCGTCATGGCAATTGCCATGGGGACAGCCGCATCCCTTGCTATCGTGGGAGTCATAGCCCTCTCCAGGCACCACCCCGAAGTCACCAAGCGCAAGAAAGAAGCGCGGAAGGCCGCGGGCCGGTCCTAGGGGGTCAGTCCAGACTTCGGCTGCGGGCCCGGCGCGCCTGCGCCGACAGCCAGCCGGCCACCATCGACCCAGCTGCCCGACAGTGACCACCAGGAGCTCCTCACGTGACCATGTCCGACCACCAGCCCCCGCTGACCATCCTGATCGCCGCTGACACCTACCCGCCCGACGTCAACGGAGCCGCCCAGTTCGGCTACCGGCTCGCCAAAGGCATGACCGGCCGCGGACACAACGTGCACGTCCTGGCCTGCCGTCCCGGCAAAGGCCCGAGCTTCAGCGAGTTCAGCGACGAGGGCACCATCCACCGCCTGCGCTCCCACTCCGTGCCGACCCACGAGTACTTCCGCATCACCTTCCCCTGGGAAACCAAGAAGGAAATCCGGATGCTGTTCGACCGCATCCAGCCGGACGTCGTGCACATCCAGAGCCACTACATGATCGGCGAACACGTCCTGTACGAGGCGGTGAAGCGCGGCATCCGGGTGGTGGCGACCAACCACTTCATGCCGGAAAACCTGAACCCCTTCCTGCCGTTCCCGCAGTGGTTCAAGAACATCATCGGCCGGATCTCCTGGCGGGACATGGGCAAAGTCATGGGCCAGGCCGACGTCGTAACCACGCCCACGCCGCTGGCCGCCAAAGCCATGCACCAGCACGCCTTCCTCCGCAAGGTCCTGCCGCTCTCCAACGGCATCGACGCCGCCGCCTACGAACTCCATCCTGACGAAAGCCAGGAACGCCGCGACAGCCCTACGGCACTTTTCGTTGGCCGGCTGGCCGAGGAAAAGCACATCGACGTGCTGATTGACGCCGTCGCCAAGACGCCCAAGGAACTGGACATCCACCTGGAAATCGTCGGCGGCGGCGAAGTCCGCCCGGCCCTCGAAGCCCAGGTGGCCCGGCTCGGGCTGACGGACCGGGTCACGTTCCTGGGCCTTGCCAGCGACGAGGACCTACGGAAGGCCTACATTGCAGCCGACGTGTTCTGCATGCCCGGCACGGCCGAGCTGCAGTCCCTCGTGACGCTGGAGGCCATGTCGGCGTCGACGCCGGTGCTGCTGGCCGACGCGATGGCGCTGCCGCACCTCGTGCGCGACGGCGAAAACGGCTACCTCTTCACGCCGAACGACAGCGACGACCTCGCCGCGAAGCTGGCGCTCGTGCTGTCCTTGCCGGCGGACGAGCGTGAGGCCATGGGCAAAACCAGCCGCGAAATGGTGGAAAGCCACGGCATCGCGCGCACGCTGCAGACGTTCGAGGACATCTACAGGGGCGCCAGCTACGACGACCTGGTCGTCTAACCGGGCGGGCGGTGCTGGCCGCCTGCGCGTGTGATGCGTTTACTATTGCTAGAGTGTTTTTGCCCGGATCCGGTCCGGCCCCTGCGGGGCCGGCGTGGTTCCGGGCGCAGGGGGCTATAGCTCAGCTGGTTAGAGCGCGGGACTCATAATCCTAAGGTCCTCGGTTCAAGTCCGAGTAGCCCTACGATGCTGCGGGAGTCCCCGTGCCGGGAGTGCCGCATCCAAGGGAGCCGCGGCCGACGTTCGACGTCGGCCGCGGCTCCCTTTTTCGTGTGCCCCCTCACTTGCAGGCCTCCCCGAAAAGGAGTAAGTTACTGGTCAGTAACATATCGTCGGCGCGAAGCCCTCGTTCTTTTGGTCGCCGCTGATCACAAGTGAAGGAACATCATGTCCAAAGCTGCCATCGACATTAACAACCTGCCCTACGCTGACGGTGATTTCTTCGCGTTCGAGCAGTTGCTCAGCACCAAGGAACAGGACAGGCTGGCTGAGGTCCGGGAGTTCCTCGCCCGCGAGGTCAAGCCGATTGCCGTTGACTGCTGGAACCGCGCCGATTTCCCCATGGACCTGATCCCGAAACTCGCCGAAATCGACCTCGTCAGCCCGGTCCGGCGGCAGGGCTACTCAAACCTGTTCGCCGGCATCCTGCACGCCGAAGCGACCCGCGCCGACACGTCGATCGCGACGTTCATGGGGGTCCACGACGGGCTCTTTACCGGCTCCATCGAAGCCCTGGCCTCGCAGGAACAGCAGGATGCCTGGCTCCCGGACATCTACTCGCTGAAGAAGATCGGGGCCTTCGGCCTGACCGAGCCTTTGGGCGGTTCCGACGTCGCCGGCGGCACGCGTACCACGGCGCGGCGCGAAGGCGGGAACTGGATCCTGAACGGGGCCAAGCGCTGGATCGGCAACGCCACGTTCTCTGACTGGGTGGTCATCTACGCCCGTGACGTCGACGACAACCAGGTCAAGGGCTTCCTCGTTGACACCGCGACTGAAGGCTACAGCGCCCGCAAGATTGAGAACAAGATCTCGCTGCGCACCGTCCAAAACGCCGACATCACGCTCGAGAACGTGATCGTGCCGGACTTCTTCAAGCTCGCCAACGCCAACAGCTTCCGGGACACAAACAAGGTTCTCAAGGTCACCCGACTCGCCGTGGCGTGGCAGGCGGTGGGGCAGCAGCTCGCAGCCTTCGATGTCGCCCGGCGCTACGCTGTTGAGCGCAGCCAGTTCGGCCGCCCGATCGCCTCCTTCCAGCTCGTCCAGAACCAGCTCGTCCAGATCCTCGGCAACGCGGTCAGTTCCATGGGCATGATGGTGCGGCTCTCGCAGCTCGAGGATGCCGGGCAGGCCAAGGACGAACAGTCAGCCCTGGCCAAGGCGTTCACCACCGCACGCATGCGCGAAAGCGTGGCTCTGGGCCGGAGCATCCTTGGCGGCAACGGAATCGTGACGGACTTCGAGATGGCCAAAGTCTTCTCTGATGCTGAGGCCATCTACTCCTACGAGGGCACGCATGAAATCAACACCCTGGTCACCGGCCGGGCGATCACCGGGATCTCAGCGATCGTCTGATCCGCGCCCGGCGTCACACCGCGCCGCCGCACCGGCTGTCGTGGCCGTCGTGGCCGCCGCGGCAGTGCGGGCCGGGACCGCGCCGGTCCCGCTCCGCCCGGCAGACGTGCCCGCGCGGCGGCTTGCGCGCCGGGCCCCGGGGCGCCGGCCGCGAGGGGCGGCAGCAACACGGACGGCCTGAGATCCATCACGAACGCCAGCGGATTCACGTATTCGTCGCCCCGCCGGAGGCCCCAATGCACGCAGGGCGGTGACGGGCCGCAATGGCCGGCCCGGACGTGGCCGAGGACCCCGCCTGCTGCCACCGAGGCCCCGACCGCCAGTTCGCTGGATGCCGGTTCGAAGCTGCTGCGCAGCCCGTTGCCGTGGTCCAACGTGATCACTGGCCGGTCGACGACAAATCCCACAAACACCACGGTCCCGGCTGCCGGCGCCAGGAGCGGCGCGCCGTCGTTGGCCGCCGCCAAGTCGACACCCCGGTGACCACTGAGCCACGGCCTGGCCGGCGGATCGAACGCGCGCAGGAGGGTCGGGCGCGGGCTAAGCGGCCAGCCCCAGCCGGACACGGGGGCGGGCCCGGCCCGGGCGGGGCCGAGGGTTGCCATCGAAGGCGCCCCGAAACCCCCGGCGCCCGCACGGCCGGAGGGCGGGGACGCGCGCAATGCAAGCGCGGGGCCTTCCGGCAGCGCGGCCAAGGGCGCGACCAGGAGCACGACTGTCAGGAACGGCGCCGATAGAAGCGTCGCCGACCGGAACGGTGTCGAACGAGATGCCGCCAGAACTGATTCCGGCAAGCGGGGGAAGATCTTCATGCCCCCAGCCTCCCGCAGCACCCGGGCCGCCGATACGGCCCAAACCGGCTATGTGGATAACCCGGATTCCCCGCCTGGCGGACCGGCCGGAACCGTCCATCGGGGCGGGGCCGCTGTAGTACACTTGGTGGAGCAGTTTGCTGTGCCCTCACGCTAGTTCATCGCGTTAACCGAGATGGTCGAAGCCGGCACGCCTCATTCAGGGGTGCGGGGGAGCAGCGGCTGACTACGCGTATCCAGCCCTCCTCATCAGAAGCAAACTTTCGGCTGCGGAGGACTGTGCCTCCTGCGGTCCGTTCCACCTGGCAAGTCCAGACGGTACGGATGGGAAGCGCAGTGGATGCCAGGAGCAGTGCCCGCCCCGGGTACCTGCTAAACAACCGTCAACTATTGGCAGGGTAAGAGGGCCGCAGGCTCTCTCATGAATGACCTGCCGGAAGGAGCGTCGGCATGCCCGTCGTAACCATGCGCCAGCTGCTTGACAGCGGCGTCCACTTTGGACACCAGACCCGCCGTTGGAACCCGAAGATGAAGCGCTTCATCTTCACGGAGCGCAACGGTATCTACATCATTGACCTGCAGCAGTCGCTGTCCTACATCGACCGTGCCTACGAGTTCGTTAAGGCCACCGTTGCACACGGCGGCACCGTCCTCTTCGTCGGCACCAAGAAGCAGGCGCAGGAAGCCATCGCCGAGCAGGCCACCCGCGTTGGCCAGCCGTACGTCAACCAGCGGTGGCTCGGCGGTATGCTGACCAACTTCTCGACCGTTTCCAAGCGCATTCAGCGCATGAAGGAACTCGAAGAGATCGACTTCGACGACGTCGCCGGCTCCGCTTACACCAAGAAGGAACTGCTGCTCCTTCGCCGCGAACTCACCAAGCTGGAATCCAACCTCGGTGGTATCCGCAACCTGACCAAGGCTCCGTCCGCTCTGTGGATCGTTGACACCAAGAAGGAACACCTCGCGGTCGACGAAGCCAAGAAGCTGAACATCCCGGTTGTTGCCATCCTGGACACCAACTGCGACCCCGACGAAGTTGATTTCCCGATCCCGGGCAACGACGACGCCATCCGCTCCGTCAACCTGCTGACCCGCGTTGTCGCCGACGCCGTTGCCGAGGGCCTGATCGCCCGCAACCAGCGCGCCACCGGCACCACGGAAGCTCCGGAAGAGCCGCTGGCCGAGTGGGAGCGCGAGCTCCTCGAAGGCAACAAGGCTGAAGCTGCCGCAGCGCCCGCCGCTGAGGCTGCTCCGGCTGCCGAAGAGGCCCCGGCTGCTGACGAAGCACCGGAAGCCAAGTAGGCAGACAAGTAAATCTGGATCTCCCCGCACGCTGCCTGCGGCGTAGGGGGTACCGACAGGATGGCCGCTCACCAGGTGAGCAGCCGTCCTGTCGGTCCGTACACCACATAAATTTCTAGACAGAGGGGTTCACATGGCGAACTACACTGCCGCTGATATCAAGGCTCTGCGCGAGCGCACCGGCGCCGGCATGATGGATGTCAAGAAGGCTCTTGACGAAGCCAACGGTGACGCCGAGAAGGCCATCGAAATCATCCGCATCAAGGGCCTCAAGGGCGCCACCAAGCGCGAAGGCCGCTCCACCGCCGAGGGCCTGGTCGCCGCCAAGGTCGCCAACGGCGTCGGCGTGATGATCGAAGTCAACTGCGAGACCGACTTCGTCGCCAAGGCTGACAAGTTCATCCAGCTGGCTGACAAGGTCCTGGCCGTCGCTGTCGAGTCCGGCGCTGCCGACCTCGACGCACTGCTGGCCACCGAGGTCGACGGCAAGCCGCTGTCCGAGGTCGTCGTCGAAGAAGGCGCCGTCCTGGGCGAGAAGGTTGTTGTCCGCCGCATCTCCCGTATCGAGGGTGCCACGGTCGACGCGTACCTGCACAAGACCTCCAAGGACCTCCCGGCCCAGGTCGGCGTCCTCTTCGCTGTTGACGGCGAAGGCGAAGCAGCTGCCACCGCCGCGCACGACGTCGCCGTTCACATCGCCGCCATGGCTCCGAACTACCTCACCCGCGAGGACGTTCCGGCCGAGCTCGTCGAGTCCGAGCGCCGCATCGCCGAGGAAACCGCCAAGGCTGAGGGCAAGCCCGAAGCTGCGCTGACCAAGATCGTCGAAGGCCGCGTTACCGGCTTCTACAAGGGCGAGGTCCTCGTTGACCAGGCATTCGCCAAGGACGCCAAGAAGTCCGTCGCCCAGGTCCTCGAAGAGGCCGGCGTCAAGGGAACTGCCTTCACGCGCTTCCGCGTCGGTTCCTAGTCAGACACCAGTCCGACGAAAGTCAGGCACCAGTCAGGCATTAGCCAGACACGCTGAGGGGGTGGTCACCACGGTGGCCACCCCTTTTGCATGCACGCACGAGGCGCCCCTTCCGGCCACGGCCGGAATGCGGCCTTGGGCCCACAGCACGATAACCTAACTCAGAGTTCACCAACGGGAAGGCACCATGGAAACCGTCACCACTTCAGCCCAGCCAAAGAAGAACAACCGGCGCCGCGTCCTCCTGAAGCTTTCCGGCGAGGTCTTCGGCGGCGGGAAACTGGGCGTTGACCCGGACACCGTCCGCGGCGTGGCCAAGCAGATCGCGGCCGCAGTTCCCGACGTCGAAGTCGCGATCGTCGTCGGCGGCGGCAACTTCTTCCGCGGCGCCGAACTCTCCCAGAGCGGCATGGACCGCTCCCGCGCCGACTACATGGGCATGCTCGGGACCGTCATGAACTGCCTCGCGCTCCAGGACTTCCTGGAACAGGCCGGGGTGGAAACCCGTGTGCAGAGCGCCATCACCATGGGACAGGTCGCCGAGGCCTATATTCCCCGCCGCGCCATCCGCCACATGGAAAAGGGCCGCGTGGTCATCTTCGGCGCCGGCGCCGGCCTGCCCTACTTCTCCACCGACACGGTCGCCGCCCAGCGCGCCATGGAAGTCCACGCCGACGTCGTCCTGATGGCCAAGAGCGGCGTCGACGGCGTCTACACCGCCGACCCCAAGAAGGACCCGACGGCGGAGAAGCTGCACCACCTCAGCTACGACGATGCACTCCGCCGCGACATCCGCGTCATGGACCAGACCGCCATGACCATGTGCAAGGACAACAATCTCACGATGGTGGTGTTCGGCATGGAAGGCGAAGGCAACGTCACCCGCGCCATCCGCGGCGAAGACCTGGGCACCGTCGTCACCCCCAGCAACGGCTAGGATGTTTGCAGGACCTTCCCGCCGCACGGCGGAAGACACAGGCGCCAGGCGGAAAGCGGCGGGCGCACACGACACAGTGCCGCGCCCCGGCCGCCGGGACGCACGAATTTCTGAGGAGAGAGACGTGATCGAAGAAACCTTGCTCGAAGCCGGGGACAAGATGGACAAGGCAGTTGAGGTAGCCAAGGAAGACTTCGCCTCGATCCGGACCGGCCGCGCCACGCCCGGCCTGTACAACAAGGTCATCGTTGAGTACTACGGCACCCCGACGCCGCTCCAGCAGCTGGCTTCCTTCGCGGTGCCCGATGCCCGCACCATCCTCGTCACCCCGTATGACAAGACAGCCCTGCGTGACATCGAGCGCGCACTGAGCGACTCCGAGGTCGGCGCCAACCCCTCCAACGACGGCAACGTCATCCGGATCACCATCCCGGAGCTGACCAGCGAACGCCGCAAGGAATACGTCAAGATCGTCAAGTCCAAGGGCGAGGACGCGAAGGTGTCCATCCGCAACATCCGTCGTAAGGCCAAGGAAACTTTGGACCGCCTGGTCAAGGACGGCGAAGCCGGCGAGGACGAGGGCGCGCGCGGCGAGAAGGAACTGGACGCCATCACGAAGGCCCACGTGGACGGCATTGACGAGCTCCTCAAGCGCAAGGAAGCTGAGCTGCTCGAGGTCTGATGAACCAGGCACAGGAGGCCTCCGGGCCGCGCGCCCGAAGGCGGGGGACAGCACGGGAGAACCCGACGCCGAAAGCGGGCCGGAACCTGCCCGCCGCCACGGCGGTAGGTGTTGGCATGCTCGTGTGCGTCCTCGGCGGGCTGCTGTTCCTGCCGCTGGGCTTCATCCTGGTCACCACCACCTTTGCGGTCTTCGGGGTCTGGGAAGTCTTCCGTGCACTGGAGGCCGCAGGCACCCGGATACCGATCGTGCCGGTGATGGTCGGCACCGTGGCCATGCCGGTCGCGGCGTACTTCGGCGGCCTGGAAAGCCTGCTGTTCGCCATGCTCGCCAGCAGCGTGGCGGTGCTGCTGTGGCGGACGGTTGAAGGCGCCGCAGGCTCGGCGCGCAGCATCTTCGCGGGTGTCTTCACCCTGTCCTGGGTGCCGTTCCTGATCAGCTTTGCCGGACTGCTGCTGCATACGCCCGACGGCGAGACCCCGGTCGGGCTGTGGCCCGACGGCGTGATCCCGCCGGGCGCCTGGCAGATCGCGACGCTGCTGCTCCTGGTGGTCGCCAACGATACTTTCGGCTACCTCGTGGGCGCATCCCTCGGAAAGCATCCGATGGCCCCCAAGATCAGCCCGAAGAAGACCTGGGAGGGCTTCGCCGGTTCGATCGCCGGTGCCGTGCTCGTCGGTGTTCTCGCCACGGTCTTCGTGCTCGGCAAGCCGTGGTGGGTCGGCGTCGTGCTCGCCGTGGGCATGGTGGCCGCAGCCACCGCCGGAGACCTGGCCGAATCCATGGTCAAGCGGGAGCTCGGCATCAAGGACATGAGCAGCATCCTTCCCGGCCACGGGGGCGTCATGGACCGCCTGGACTCGATCGTTTTCGCCTCGCCGGTGGCGTTCATCCTCTTCTCGGCCGTCGCCGGCGCGTAGGCCCCGTCCCGGCCAGCACTTCCGGCCCCTAGAATAGTGCCGGGCAAACCAGCCGAACGGCATCGAAGGAACAAAGTTACAGTGGACATTCAACGGCAGATACCGGCGTCTTTTGACCGCGTGCAGCGGAACCAGTATGGCTACAACGCCAAACAGGTCGACGATTTCCTGCAGCGCGCACGGGTGTCGTTCGAGGCTCCGTCCTCGGCCGCACGCGCCATCAAGAGCGCCGATGTCCGCGCCGTCTCCTTCGACCCCGTCAAGGGCGGCTACTCCGCGGCCCACGTCGACGCCGTGCTGGACCGGCTCGAAGACGCCCTTGCCCGGCTCGAGCGCGACGAGCTCGTGGCCGAACGCGGCGAGGAAGCCTGGCTGCGCGAAATCGGCCGACTCGCGGGTGTCCTGCGCGGGCGCCTGCACCGCCCCGACGGCCAGCGCTTCCGCCGCCCGTCCAAGCCGAAGGCCCGCAGCTACAACACCACCGACGTCGACGACCTCTGCCACGAGCTGATCGGCTACCTCGAAGAGGACCAGCCGCTGAGCGTGGACAACGTCCGGCGCGCAGTGTTCCGCCCCGCCGTGGGCAAGGACGGCTACGAGGAAAGCCAGGTCGACGCGTTCCTGGAACGCGCCGTGGAACTCATGGCGGCCATCGACTGACCGGCGCCCGCGGACGGCACCGGATCAGCGTTCGGTCGCGAGCGGCCGCTCCGGGGTGTGCAGGCGCATCATGAGCCGCGTTATCCTCCGCGGCACCCGGCCCCGGGTTGCCCGCGAAACCAAAACCATGATGGCGAACGCGGCCGGGACCGTCCAGGCAGCCGGCTGCGCCAGCCACGACGGCGTCTGGGCCGCCCCGAGCACGGAACCGGCCACCATCGCACTGCCGCAGAGCACCCCGCCGGTCACCATGCCGGCGATCGCCCCGGCATCCGTCAGCCCCCGCCACCAGATGCCCAGCAGCAGGACGGGGCAGATCGTGGACGCGGTGAACGCAAACACGAGCCCCACGCTGCCGGCCAGCGCCAGGGACTCGGTCATGGACGCGATCCCCAGCGGGACCAGCGCAGAGACGAGCGCGGCCAGCCGGAAGCCCCGCACACTGCCGCCGAATACGTCCTGGCTGATCACGCCCGCCAGCGAGACCACCAGGCCCGACGTCGTCGACAGGAACGCCCCGAACGCCCCGGCCGCCACCAGCGCCGACAGCAGCTCACCGGCCGTCCCGCCGACCACCCGGCCGGGCAGCAGCAGCACCAGGGCATCGGCCTGGCCGCTCTGCGCCAGGTCCGGGGCGTACACCCGGCCGAGCATGCCGTACGCCGTGGGGAGCAGGTAGAAGACCGAGAGCAGGCCCAAAACAATGAGGGTGGTCCGGCGGGCCGACTGCCCGTCCGGATTGGTGTAGAACCGGACCAGGACGTGTGGCAGCCCGAGGGTTCCGAACAGCAGGGCGACGAGCAGCGAAATGGTCTGATACGGTCCCGACGGACCCAGCGCCGTCGGATTGGCCGCCGGAGCCGCGGCAGGAGAGAGGCCGCTGCCGCCCAGCACAAGGAGCATGAACACGACCGGGACCGCCAGCGCGGTCACCTTGAGCCAGTACTGGAACGCCTGGACGAACGTGATGGAGCGCATCCCGCCGGATACCACGGTGATGCAGACGACGGCGACCACCGCCACCGGGCCCACCCACGCCGGAAGGCCGGTGGTGATCCGGATGGCCAGGGCGGCGCCGTGGAGCTGCGGGACAATATAGAGCCAGCCCACGAGCACCACCACCAGGCTCGTGATGCGGCGGACCGCCCGCGAATCGAGCCGCGCCTCGGTGAAATCCGGGATTGTGTAGGCGCCCGAGCGGCGCAGGGGAGCGGCGACGAATAACAGGAGCATCAGGTACCCGGCGGTGTAGCCTACCGGGTACCACAGGGCATCGGTGCCGGAGAGCAGGATGAGCCCTGCGACGCCGAGGAAGCTTGCAGCCGAGAGGTATTCGCCGCCGATCGCCGACGCGTTCCACCAGGGCTTGACCGTCCGGGACGCCACGTAGAAGTCCCCGGTGGTCCGTGAGACCCGCAGGCCGTAGAAGCCGATGACGGCTGTGGCGAGCGAGACGGCGGCGATGGCGGTCACGCCGACGACCGGGTTCATGCCTGCACCGCCCTGCCCGACGGCGGTTCCGCCACGGCCCACATGCCCGTCACTGCTCGCCCGCGAGATCCCGGTAGCGCGCCTCGTTCCGGGCGGCGGTCCGCACGTAAAGCCACGCGCTGAGTCCGATGACGGGATAGATCCCGGCGCCGAGCAGGACCCAGTCGAAGGGCAGGCCCGCGATGGTGGATTCCGCCAGGCCCGGGACCAGCCCCAGCAGGAGCGGGAAGGCCAGCAGGATCAGCAGGAAGCCCAGCGCCACCACGAGGCCAAGCCGGAGCTGGGAGCGGATTAGTGAGCGGATGAATAACTGTCCGGCGTCGGATTCCTCCGCGGCTTCGCGGGCGGCGGCCGCGGAGCGCCCGCCAGCCAGTGCGGTGCTGTCCGGCGGGATGCTGCCTGCGTTGACGGTGCCCGCCCTGGCGGCACCTGCATTGACGCTGCGCGGCGCTGTGACCCGGACCCGGGTCATGCCTGCGGCCGGATCCGGGTGGCGCCGAGTTTCTCCCGCACGGAGGGCAGGTGCCGGCGGCTGATGGGCAGTTCGGCCCCCGTCACGGTGACGCTGGGCCGCGCCGCGGCGAGTTTCATGTGGCCCACGTGGTTCAGCGCGATCAGGTAGGAGCGGTGGATGCGCAGGAACCCGGCGTCTGCCCATTGCTGTTCGAGGTCGGCCAGCGGGACCCTGATGAGGTAGCTCGCATCCGCGGTGTGGAGCCTGGCATAGTCGCCCTGTGCCTGGACGTAGGTGACGTCCTCCCGCCGGATCATCTTCGTGGTCCCGCCCAGGTCCACGGTGATCATCTCCGGCGCGGGGGCGCCGTCCTTGAGCAGTTCGCAGATGCGCCCGACCGATTTCGCCAGCCGCTCGGCCCGGACCGGCTTCAGGAGGTAGTCCACCGCCGCGAGTTCGAAGGCCTCCAGCGCGCAGTCCTCGTCGGCGGTCACGAAGACGACGGCGGGCGGGTGGGCGCTGCGGGAAATGGCCCGGGCAATGTCCAGCCCGGACAACGCCGGCATGTGGATGTCGAGGAAGACGGCGTCGACGTCTTCGGCCGCCAGGGCCCGCAGGGCCTCGGCGCCGGAGGAGGCCCGGTGGATGGCGCCGATCCGGTCATCCTTGCCGAGCAGGAAGGCCAGTTCCTCAACGGCGGGGAGCTCGTCGTCGGCGACGAGGACGTTAATCATGGCACTAGCCTACTGCCGCCCGCATTTTGCCCGGCGCGGGTGCCCGGCGCGGGCCGGCGGTGAGACGGATCAGGCGTCATGCCGGGGTTGGGACTTCGGGACACGCATCGTGATCAGGGTCCCCTCGCCGGGTGCCGTCTCGATCACGAGGCCGTTGTCGTCGCCGTACACCTGCCGCAGCCGGGCATCGACGTTGCGCAGCCCGACGTGATCGCCGTCGCTGTGCCCGGCCAGCACGGACCGGAGCTGTTCCGGGTCCATGCCCACGCCGTCGTCCTCGATTGTCACCTCCGCGAAGGCGCCGGAGTCATTGGCCGTGATGGAGATATGGCCCGGCCCCTCCTTGGCCTCGAGCCCGTGCCGCACCGCGTTTTCCACCAGCGGCTGCAGGCTGAGGAACGGAATCACGGTGCTGAGGACCTCCGGGGCGATCCGCAGGCTCACCTGGACGCGGTCCCCGAACCGGGCCCGCTCCAGGAGCAGGTACCGGTCGATGCAGCGCAGCTCTTCGGCCAGGGTGGTGAAATCGCCGTGCCGGCGGAAGGAGTAGCGGGTGAAGTCGGCGAACTCCACCACAAGCTCCCGGGCGCGCACCGGGTCCGTGTTGATGAAGGAGGCGATCGCGTTGAGCGAGTTGTAAATGAAGTGCGGGCTGATCTGGGCGCGCAGGGCACGGACTTCGGCCTCCATCAGGAGGGTGCGGGAGGCATCGAGCTCGGCCAGTTCCACCTGGGTGGCCACCCAGTCGGCCACTTCGCCGGTGGCCCGGACCAGTCCGGCGCCGGCGGCCGGTGCGAACGCCGCCACCACCCCCGCCACCCGGGACCCGGCCTTGATCGGGGCGATCACGACGGCGCGTTCGACGCCGGGCGCCAGCGTCCCGCCGTCACCGCCGGCTGCCAGCAGCTGAAGTTCGCCCGCCGGAATCACGGCGAGGTGGCCGCCGTCGAGCACTTTCGACGCGAGCCCCATGAGCGCAGGCTTGAGTTCCTCGCCGGCGCCGTCCCAGGCCAGGACCCCCGTGGTGTCGGTGATGGCCAACGCGTCACAGCCCAGCAGGCTGCGCAGCTGCCGGCTGGCCTTGGCGGCTCCGGCCGGGTTCAGGCCCGTCCGCAGATATTGTCCGGCACGGGACGCGGCATGCAGCGTCGTGTAGGTGGCCCGCTCCGCGTCCGTACCAAGGTCGCGGAAGGAGCGCAGGACCTTCAGTCCAAGGGCGACGACCACCGCGATCGCCATGGCGATCACCGCGACGGCGGCAGCGGTGAACAGGGGAGAGTCCGGCATGGAGCCCAGCCTACCGCCGGGGCCGGCCGAACCGGACGGGTTCCGCGGGGCGCCGTTTGGCGCAGCATCGGGACCGCTGAGCGACGCAGCCGGCTCGGATTCTGGTACGTAACGCACATCACGGTGCACAGTGATTGCAATCACATTGACGTGGTGGTTTAAGTGCGGATTGTCCCGCGCAGACCGCGGCAGCCGGTGTGGACTCGCCAGTCTCAATGAGGAGGAACCGATGGGTCACGACGCCCAAGAAACGGACGCAGCAGCGGCCGTGGACTTCACGGAAGTCCAAGCGACGAAGCAGTTCAGGGAACTGCGCAAACGTCACCGCAGCTTCGTCTTCCCGATGTCCATTGCCTTCCTGCTGTGGTACTTCGCCTATGTCCTGCTGGCCGCATATGCGGTGGACTTCATGTCGACCAAGGTCTGGGGCAACATCAACATCGGCCTGATCCTGGGCCTGCTGCAGTTCGTCTCCACGTTCGCGATCACGGGCTGGTACGTCAGCTACTCGAACCGCAGGCTTGACCCCATCGCTGCCGAGATCCGCCACGGCATCGAGGGCCACGAATTCGACAAGCACGGCAATTCGGTCGGAGGGACCACCAAATGACACTCATGGTTCCCGCGGTCAACGTCGCCGCCCTCAAGGACACCACCCTGCTGAACATGGGCATCTTCGCGCTGTTCGTGGCGGTCACCATGGTGATCGTCTTCCGTGCCAGCCGCAACAACAAGACGGCGGCAGACTACTACGCCGCCGGACGGTCCTTCACGGGCTCGCAAAACGGAACGGCCATCGCCGGCGACTACCTCTCCGCCGCGTCGTTCCTGGGCATCACCGGCGCGATCGCCATCAACGGCTACGACGGCTTCATGTACTCCATTGGCTTCCTTGTGGCGTGGCTTGTCGCCCTGCTGCTGGTGGCCGAACTGCTCCGCAACACGGGCAAGTTCACCATGGCCGACGTCCTGTCCTTCCGGCTCCGGCAGCGCCCGGTGCGCATCGCGGCGGCCGTTTCCACGCTCGCCGTCTGCTTCTTCTACCTGTTGGCCCAGATGGCCGGTGCCGGCAGTCTCATTTCGTTGCTCCTGGGCATCAGCGACTGGGGCGGGCAGGCCCTGGTGATCATCGTCGTCGGCGCGCTGATGATCATGTACGTCCTGATCGGCGGCATGAAGGGCACCACCTGGGTGCAGATCATCAAGGCCATGCTGCTGATCGCCGGCGCTGCCGTCATGACCTTCTGGGTCCTCGCGCTCTACGGCTTCAACCTCTCCGACCTGCTGGGCGGCGCGGTGGAAACGTCCAAGAACCCGAACATCCTGAACCCCGGCCTGCAGTACGGCAAGACTGAGACCTCCAAACTGGACTTCCTCTCCCTTGGCCTCGCCCTTGTGCTCGGCACCGCAGCCCTGCCGCACGTGCTCATGCGCTTCTACACGGTTCCCACCGCCAAGGAAGCCCGCAAGTCCGTCGTCTGGTCCATCTGGCTGATCGGCATCTTCTACCTGTTCACCCTGGTCCTGGGCTACGGCGCCGCGGCCCTGGTGGGTGCCGACACCATCAAGGCTGCACCGGGCGGGGTCAACTCGGCCGCGCCGCTGCTCGCCTTCCACCTTGGCGGGCCGCTGCTGCTGGGCTTCATCTCGGCGGTGGCCTTCGCAACAATCCTGGCCGTCGTCGCGGGCCTCACCATTACGGCGGCGGCATCCTTCGCCCACGACATCTACGCCAGTGTGATCGCCAAAGGCAAGGCTGACGCCAGCACCGAGGTCAAGGTGGCCCGCCGCACCGTCGTAGTGATCGGCCTGCTCGCGATCGCCGGCGGCATCTTCGCCAACGGCCAGAACGTCGCGTTCCTCGTCGCACTCGCCTTCGCCGTCGCGGCCTCGGCCAACCTTCCGACCATCCTCTACTCGCTGTTCTGGCGCCGCTTCACCACCCGGGGAGCCCTGTGGAGCATGTACGGCGGGCTGTCCGCGGCCATCCTCCTGATCGCGCTCTCCCCGGTAGTGTCCGGGGCCAAGACATCGATGATCCCCGGCGCCAACTTCGCCGTGTTCCCGCTGAGCAACCCGGGCATCGTCTCCATCCCGCTCGCGTTCTTCCTCGGCTGGCTGGGAACGGTCCTGGATAAGCGGAAGGAAGATCCCGCCAAGCAGGCCGAGATGGAAGTCCGTTCCCTGACCGGTGTCGGTGCCGAAAAGGCCACCAGCCACTAAACGCCGCGAACCGCGCGCCGCGCGAACAGAAGGGGAGCCCCCGTGCAGCTGCACGGGGGCTCCCCTTCTGTTGATGGGGCGCGGGTCAATGCTGCGGCGCGGGTCAACGCTGCGGCCGCAGCCGGATGTTCACCATCTTCAGCTCGTCGCGGCCCTCGAACCGGTACACCAGCTCCACCCGCTTGGTGTCGCAGTCGATGAAGCCGGCGACGTCGGCGGCGTTGGTGCCGTTATTAGAGCTGACTTTGAGGGTCGAGTAGTTCGGTTTACAGCTGACGTCCAATTCGAGGCTTTGCACGCCTGCGGCGAACTCCTCCCGCGAGATCCGCTGCATGAGGGCAGGATCCAGGTACTTGTCATAGGCATTGTTGACGTCCCCGGCGATGATCAGCTCGGTGAAGTCGTCCGCGATGCCCCGGGCCTGGTTGGTGGCTCCGCCCACCACATTGAACAGGATGACGGCGCCGGCGGCCACCAGCAGGAGGACGCCGCCGACGATTCCCAGGACAATCCACAAGGCCTTGTGGCTCTTCTTCGGCGGCGGCATGGCCGGACCGCCGTAGTACGGGGTGCCCCCCGGCGGCCCGTAGGTGGGCGGCGGTGCGTAGGCGGGCGGTCCGGACGGGGCCGCATAATACGGAACGGGCGGTTGCCCGGGCGCCGGATGGCCGGCTGCAGGTTCATGGCCGGGCTGCGGCGGGAGCGGGCGGTGCGGTTCCTCGGGACTGCTCACGGTTCAAGCCTTTCCGGCAGTCCCGACAGCCACTGCCTGTTGTGCGGGGCCGCGTACGCTGACCCAAAGACTCAGGGGACTCAATGGACACAGCCTAGCGCTGCGTCCGTCATCGGCACAGGCCATCCGGCCCTGCACCTTGGACACCGGATGTCAGGCCGCTCAGGCGTCGGCGGATCCGCGCTCCAGCAGCGGCTGGATCCGGAACGGAATCAGTTCGCCCATGGCCAGGGCAGTGTCGGTCCGGTCCACGCCGTCGCACGCCAGGATCTTGCCGTTGATCCGGAACAGGTCCTCGGCGTCGAGCGCCACTACCCGCAGGAGCAGGTCCGCCGAGCCCGTCAGGCCGTAGCCCTCCAGGATTTCGGGAATGCCGGCGAGCTCAACGGCCAGGGTGCCCAGTTTCTGCTGCTGGACATGAACCGAGATGAACGCCATGAGCGGGTACCCCAGGGACACCGGGTTGATGCGCCGCTCGAAGGAGAGGAACACGTGCTTCTTCTCCAGCTGCGCCATCCTGGCCTGCACGGTGTTGCGGGACAGGCCCAGCTTCTGGGCGAGGGCCACGACGGTCCGCCGCGGATCCCGTGCCATGGCCGAAAGCAGGCGGGTGTCGGTGCCATCCAAGGGTTGCATAATGCGCAAGATTAGCACGGTCCGGGAGACCCAAACAGTGCATAATGCTCAATATATTTACGGGTGGTTGTACCCGATGAACATTGTGAGTAGGGTCACAATTATCCGGGGCAACGGCGCCCGGGCGGCTGGCGCGCCGCGGGATCACGAGTCCGGCGAGCTCCGGTCAGACGACGTCAGAAGGTGCGGACAACAGTGTTTACCGACGACGCGGGCAAGGGCGGCATTTCCGCCGGGGGCCCCGGAAACAGCGACGATTCAACGAGGCGGACGGGCGGGGATCTCCTCCAGCTCATCACTCCCGAGGGCGAGCGCATCAGCCATCCGGAGTTCGACTCCTGGCTCCAGGACGTCAGTGACGAGCAGCTCGGCTCGCTCTATGAGGACATGGTGGTCATCCGCCGGATCGACGCCGAGGCCACCGCGCTCCAGCGGCAGGGCGAACTGGCGCTTTGGCCGCCGCTGCTCGGGCAGGAAGCGTCCCAGATCGGCTCGGCCCGGGCACTGCGCGAGGACGACTTCGTCTTCCCCAGCTACCGGGACAACGGCGTCGCCTACTGCCGGGGAGTGAAGGTTGAGGACCTCGTCCGTGCCTGGCGGGGCAGCGCCTCCGCCGGCTGGGACCCCTTCACCGTCAACGTTGCGACGCAGCAGATCATCATCGGCTCCCAGAGCCTGCACGCCACCGGCTATGCCATGGGCATCCAGAACGACGGCGCCGACTGCGTCGCCGTCGCCTACTTCGGCGACGGCGCCACGAGCGAAGGCGACGTCAACGAGGCCATGGTCTTCGCCGCGAGTTTCCAGGCGCCGGTCGTCTTTTTCTGCCAGAACAACCACTGGGCCATCTCGGAGCCGGTCCGGCTGCAGTCCCACATCCAGCTCGCGGACCGCGCCTCCGGCTTCGGCATCCCCAGCATGCGCGTGGACGGCAACGACGTCCTCGCCGTCATGGCAGCCACCCGCATCGCCCTGGACCGCGCCCGGCACGGCGGCGGCCCCACCTTCATCGAGGCCGTGACCTACCGGATGGGCCCGCACACGACGGCGGACGACCCCACCCGCTACCGCGATGCCAACGAGCTCGAAGACTGGGCCGCCAAGGACCCGATCGCCCGGCTGAAGTCGCTGCTGGACCGCAAGGGCCTGCTGACCGCCGAACTCGAGGCCGCCGTCGCCGCGAAGGCTGACGCCGTGGCCGCGGAACTGCGCGCCGGCACCATCAACATGCCCGATCCCGCACCGCTGGACATCTTCAAGCACGTGTACAGCACGCCCAACTCCTGGCTGGACCGCCAGCAGGACCACTACTCCCGCTACCTGGCCTCCTTCGGTGATCCCGCAGAAGCCGCTACTGAAGAAGGTGCTCGCTGATGACGCAGATGACCTTTGCCCGGGCGATCAATTCGGGCCTGCGCAAGTCCCTCGAAAACGATCCCAAAGTCATCCTGATGGGGGAGGACATCGGTGCCCTCGGCGGCGTTTTCCGCGTCACCGACGGCCTGCAGAAAGACTTCGGCAAGCACCGGGTCGTGGACACGCCGCTCGCCGAATCCGGAATCATCGGCACCGCCGTCGGCCTGGCCTACCGCGGCTACCGGCCGGTGGTGGAGATCCAGTTTGACGGGTTCATCTACCCTGCGTTCGACCAGATCGTCAGCCAGGTCGCCAAGATGCACTACCGCACCCAGGGCGCCGTCAAAATGCCCATCACCATCCGCGTCCCGTTCGGCGGCGGCATCGGCTCCCCGGAACACCACTCCGAATCGCCCGAGGCCTACTTCACCCACACCTCCGGGCTGCGCGTCATCAGCGTTTCCAACCCGCAGGACGCCTACACGATGATCCAGCAGGCCATTGCCTCCGATGATCCCGTGCTGTACTTCGAGCCCAAGCGCCGCTACCACGACAAAGGCGAGGTGGACGAGTCCGTCGACCCCGGCAGCGCCCTGTCCATGGAAAAAGCCCGCGTGGTCGCCGAAGGCAAGGACGTCACCCTGGTGGCGTACGGCCCGCTGGTCAAAACCGCCCGCGACGCCGCCCTGGCCGCCGCCGACGAAGGCGTCTCGGTCGAGGTCATCGACCTCCGCTCGCTCGCGCCCCTGGATTTCTCCACCCTGGAAGCCTCGGTCCGCAAGACCGGCCGGCTGGTCATCACGCACGAGGCCGCCCAGTCCGGCGGGCTCGGCGCGGAAGTCGCCGCCAGCATCACCGAACGCTGCTTCTACCACCTTGAGGCCGCCCCCGTCCGGGTGACCGGCTTCGACGTTCCGTACCCGTACTCCAAGCTGGAAATGCACCACCTGCCGGGCCTCGACAGGATTCTCGACGGCGTCGACCGCGCCCTGGGCCGCCCCAACTCCCTCAGCGGGCTGGAAGGATGACCGCCACCATGATCAAAGAGTTCAGGCTCCCGGACCTCGGCGAGGGACTGACGGAATCGGAAATCGTCGCCTGGAAAGTCGCGGTCGGGGACACCGTCTCGCTCAACCAGATCATCGCCGAAGTGGAGACGGCCAAGGCCGTCGTCGAGCTCCCCTCGCCGTTCGCCGGCGTCGTCGCTGCCCTGCACGAGCAGCCCGGCACCGTGGTGGAGGTCGGGAAACCGATCGTCTCCTTCGAGATTGAGGGCGACGACGGCGCCGGTACGGACGCAGCCGCCCCCGCCAAGCGCGAACCGAACCTGGTCGGCTACGGCGCCGTCCTGGAAGGTTCCGGCCGGCCCGCCCGCCGGGCCCGCACCTTCGCCGCGGCCCCGGTTTCTGTATCGGCCGCAGCGCCGGTGGCTGAACCGGTGGAAGCCCCCGTCATCGCACCGGCACCAGCGGCCCGGCCGGTCGAAGCGGCGCCCGCCGGCACCGCACTGGCGGAGCGTCCACGGTCCACGCCGCCGGTGCGCAAGCTGGCCAAGGACCTCGGCGTCGACCTCGAGTCGGTTACCGGCACGGGCGAGCACGGGCTCATCACCCGCGAGGACGTCCGGAACTTTGTCGGCGGCGGAAGCCTGCCCGTCCCGGGCGAGGCCGGGGAGGCGGCTGGAACGCAGGAGCGGCCCGCAGGACCTGCCCGCGGCGACCGGGAGACCCGCACCCCAATCAAGGGCGTGCGGAAGTTCACGGCGGCCGCCATGGTCGCCAGCGCCTTCACCGCACCGCACGTCACGGAGTTCCTGACCCTCGACGTCACGCCCACGATGGAACTGCTGGCCCGGCTCAAGGCCGGCCGGGCCTTTGCCGGGTACAAGCTCACGCCGCTGACCCTCGTCGCCAAGGCCGTGCTGATCGCCCTGCGCAACCACCCGACGCTCAACGCGCGCTGGGATGAGGCCAACCAGGAGATCGTCCAGTTCAACTATGTGAACCTGGGCATCGCGGCCGCCACCCCGCGCGGGCTGACGGTGCCGAACATCAAGGACGCGGACGGCATGTCCCTGATGGACCTCTCCACCGCCCTGACGGAACTGACCGAAACGGCCCGGGCCGGCAGGACCAGCCCCGAGGCCCTCTCCGGCGGGACCATCTCCATCACGAACATCGGCGTCTTCGGCATCGATGCCGGCACCCCCATCCTGAACCCGGGCGAAGCCGCCATCCTGGCCCTGGGGGCTGTGCGGAAGATGCCGTGGGAGTACCAGGACGAGGTCGCCCTGCGCCAGGTCATGACCCTCAGCCTGTCCTTCGACCACCGCCTGGTGGACGGCGAGCAGGGCTCCAGGTTCCTCCAGGACCTCGGCGCCATGCTGGCCGACCCGGGCATGGTCCTGGCCATGGTCTGACACCCCGCCTCAAAGCTGCCGGCCGCCACCTCGGGCGGCCGGCAGCTTTGTTGTGTGAGGGCTATGGGGGCCGGCCCGCTTCCGTCCGGGGGCACTTTGCGGGGGATTCCGACGTCGAAAGCTCCATTTACCGGCGTGTCCCGCGCCAAAGCCGCCCCGGACGGCGCGGTACGGGGTGCGGAGTGACTGGGACGGCGGGGGACTCGGCCCCGGCCGAAGGGTCAGGACTCCGAAGGGTCCGCCGCGGCCAAAAGCGCGGCCAGGGCCATGCTCTCCAGCAGCGGCCTGGCCCGCCGGACGCCAATCCTGCGTCCGGTGCTGCGCACAGAGTGCGGTGTCGAGTTGATCAGTCCGAACGTGGCATGCGCCCGCATCCGCAGCTCGGCGGCCTCCGTGCCCTCGTGGAGTCCGGCCAGCACCTCCACCCACAGTTCCACATAGTTGCGCTGGAGCGTGCGGACCTCGGCCTGGTCCTCGCCGGCAAGGTTGCTGAAGTCCTGGTCCTGGACCCGGATGACGTCGGGATTGCTCAAAGCAAAGTCCACGTGGAACGCCACCAGCCCGGTCAGTGCGGCCAGGGCGCCGTCGGATGCGGCCACTACCTGGCGGCCGCCGTCGAGCAGATCCTTGCTGACGCTGAGCAGGAGCGCCCCCAGGACTGCCTGCTTGCCGGCGAAGTGCCGGTACACGGCGGGGCCGCTGACCCCGGCCGCGGCTCCCAGGTCCTCCAGGGACACGCGGTTGAAACCCTCCAGCGCGAAGAGGGCGGCGGCGGCCGAAAGCAGCGCCTGCCGCCGGTTTGCCTTGGCCTGGCTCCGCTGCGTGGACGTGGCAGCCGGCGGGGCAGCCGACGGGACGGCGGATGGAGAAGCGGACGGAAAAGCGGCACTCGGCGTCCGGGCGGTCTGGCTGGGCTCGGTCACCGGCGCATCCCCTCGTTGCAGATGGTCCCTGTGTTGGACATCACAGTTAATAGAGACTAACCTAAATCTCAGTTATGCGGTACTAACCGAAATATTTGCGGCGGGCACCGAAACAATGGTGGGTGCAGCCCCGTATTCAGGCCAGGGAACGGAAGCAGTCAATGGAGACAATCGCCAGCCGGGTGGACGCCGCGAGCGCCGCCTTTGCCGCGAACCGCGAGGCCCAGCTGGGGCTGGCCCGCGAGCTTAAGGAACGCCTGGCCACGGCCGCACTGGGCGGGCCGGAGAAGTCCCGGGAACGCCACGTGGCGCGCGGCAAGCTGCTCCCGCGCGAGCGGATCGACCAGCTCCTGGACGACGGCAGCCCGTTCCTGGAAATCGCGCCGCTCGCGGCCAACGGGATGTACAACGATGACTCCCCGGGCGCGGGCGTCATCGCCGGGATCGGCCTGGTGCACGGGCGCCAGGTCCTGGTGATCTCCAATGACGCCACCGTCAAAGGCGGCACCTATTACCCGATGACGGTCAAGAAGCACCTCCGGGCCCAGGAGATTGCCCTCGAGAACCGGCTGCCCTGCATCTACCTGGTGGATTCGGGCGGCGCGTTCCTGCCCAAGCAGGACGAAGTCTTCCCGGACAAGGAGCACTTCGGCCGGATCTTCTTCAACCAGGCCAGGATGTCCGCGGCGAAGATCCCGCAGATCGCCTCCGTGATGGGCTCCTGCACCGCCGGCGGCGCCTATGTTCCCGCCATGAGTGACGAGACCGTGATCGTGCGGAACCAGGGCACGATCTTCCTGGGTGGCCCGCCGCTCGTGAAGGCCGCGATCGGCGAGATCGTCACCGCGGAAGAGCTCGGCGGCGGCGAGGTCCATTCGAAGATCTCCGGCGTCACCGACCACCTGGCCGAGAACGATGAGCATGCCCTCCAGATCGTCCGCGACATCGTGGCGACCCTGCCGAAGCCGGCGGCCCCCGCCTGGGACGTGGACACCGCCGTCGAACCCGTGGCGGACCCGGACGAGCTCTACGGCGCGGTCCCGACCGACGTGAACGCCCAGTACGACGTCCGCGAGGTCATCGCCCGGCTGGTGGACGGCAGCCGGTTCCACGAATTCAAGAAGAACTACGGCACCACCCTCGTCACCGGCTTCGCGAAGCTGCACGGCCACCCCGTGGGCATCGTGGCGAACAACGGCGTCCTGTTCAGCGAGTCCTCGCTCAAAGGTGCGCACTTCATCGAACTCTGCGACCAGCGCGGCATCCCGCTGATCTTCCTGCAGAACCTCTCCGGCTTCATGGTCGGCAAGGACTACGAACAGGGCGGCATCGCCAAGAACGGCGCCAAGATGGTCACCGCCGTCGCCACCGCCCGGGTGCCAAAGCTGACCGTGGTGATCGGAGGGTCCTTCGGGGCCGGCAACTACTCGATGTGCGGGCGGGCCTACTCGCCCCGGTTCCTGTGGATGTGGCCGGCGTCCCGGATCTCGGTGATGGGCGGCAACCAGGCCTCCAGCGTGCTGGCCACCGTCAAACGGGACCAGTACGAGGCCCGCGGCGAGGAATGGTCCGCCGCGGACGAGGAAGCGTTCAAAGCCCCGATCAAGGCCCAGTATGAGGACCAGGGCAGCCCCTACTACTCCACCGCCCGCCTCTGGGACGACGGCGTGATCGACCCCGCGGACACCCGCACCGTCCTGGGACTGGCGCTCGACGTCGTCTCCCGCACCCCGCTGCCGGAGACCTCCTTCGGCCTGTTCCGGATGTGAGCCAGCTATGACACTTTCGTCACCGATGACAACTTCCCCGACGCCGGCGGGCACCAAGCCCCTGTTCGGCACCGTCCTTGTGGCCAACCGCGGCGAGATCGCCTGCCGCGTCATCCGGACCCTCCGGGCCCTTGGCATCCGTTCGGTGGCCGTCTATTCCGACGCCGACGCCGGCGCCCGGCACGTGCGCGAGGCCGACACCGCGGTGCGGATCGGGCCGGCCGCCGCGACCGAAAGCTACCTCAAGATTGAGGCCATCATCCAGGCCTGCCGGGACACCGGCGCCGACGCCGTGCACCCGGGCTACGGCTTCCTGAGCGAGAACGTGGACTTCGCCCGCGCCCTGGAAAAGGCCGGGATCACGTTCATCGGCCCCGGCGTCGAGTCGCTCAACGTCATGGGCGACAAGATCCGCTCGAAGAACCATGTCGCCGGCTACGGTGTTCCCGTCGTCCCGGGTATCGCCGAACCCGGCATGAGCGACGCGCAGCTGATCGAGGCGGCGGCCGGCGTCGGCTTCCCGCTGCTGATCAAGCCCTCTGCCGGCGGCGGCGGCAAGGGCATGCACGTGGTCGAAAGCCCGGAAGACCTGGAGGCCACCCTGGCCACCGCCCGCCGGGTCGCAGCCAGCGCGTTCGGCGACGACACCCTGTTCCTGGAACGGCTCGTCACCACGCCCCGGCACATCGAAGTCCAGGTCCTCGCGGACAACCACGGCAACGTCATCCATCTGGGGGAGCGCGAGTGCTCGCTGCAGCGCCGGCACCAGAAGGTCATCGAGGAAGCCCCTTCGCCGCTGCTCGAATCCCTGCCCGACGGCGCTACTATCCGCGCCCGCCTCGGCGAGGCCGCCTGCAACGCCGCCCGCAGCGTCCACTACAGCGGCGCCGGCACCGTGGAGTTCCTGGTCTCCGACACAGCGCCCGACGAGTTCTTCTTCATGGAGATGAACACCCGCCTGCAGGTCGAGCATCCCGTCACCGAGATGGTCACCGGGATCGACCTCGTCGAATGGCAGGTGCGGATCGCCGCCGGCGAGGAGCTCGCCGTGACCCAGGACGACATCGTGCTCACCGGCCACTCCGTGGAGGCCCGCGTGTATGCCGAGGTGCCGGAGAAGAACTTCCTGCCGTCCATTGGACAGGTCGTGCTGCTGGACGAACTGCCGGACACCGCGAGAGGCAAGGTCCGGGTCGATTCGGCTCTGCTGGAGGGCCTCCAAATCTCCAGCAGCTACGACCCGATGATTTCCAAGGTCATCGCGTGGGGCGGGGACCGGGCGGAGGCTTTGGATACCCTCGATGAGGCGCTCGCCGGGTACACCGCGCTGGGCATCGACACCAACGTCGAATACCTGCGGCTGCTGATCAACGACGCCGACGTCCGCGCCGGCCGCCTCGACACCGGCCTGATCGAACGCAAGATGCCGGAATTCACTTTCCGGCCCGTAGGTGACGCCGAACTCGCAGTCGCCGCCCTGTACGCCCTGGCTATGGCGGAGGAAGCCGAGCAGCAGGAGCGTGAAGGCAACCCGTGGCAGCGCCGAGACGGCTGGCGCATCGGTGCGCCGGCGCCGCGGAGGGTCAGCCTGGGGACGTCCGATGGGGGCGTTGCAGCAGTGGAGGTCAGCGGCCCGGCCGCGGGCGGGCAGGTCACTGTGAGCGTGAACGGAGGACCTCAGCTCGGGGCCGACCTGCAGTTCACCGCGCGGGATCGCCCGGTACTCACCCTCGAGGGCCAGACCACCAGTTATGCACTTGCAAGTGTTCACACCGGTCCTCCCGCCCGGAGCTGGATGGCGCCCGAGCCCCGCGTCCTGCCGGAGCTCTTCCTCGGCAACGACGGCTGGTCCTGCCGGCTGGAGGTCCTCACCCGCGAGGCCCGGCTCGCCCGGGTGCTGGCCGCCGTCGAACGCGAGGAAGGGGCCGCGGACCCGGCGGTGCGCTCGCCGATGCCGGGGACCGTGGTGTCCGTGTCCGTCAGCAATGGCGACGCCGTGGAGGCGGGCCAGGTCCTGCTTGCGGTGGAGGCGATGAAAATGGAGCACCAGCTCGTGGCGCCCCTCGACGGCACCGTCCACATCAGTGCTGCTGCCGGAGACCTCGTGAAGGCAGACCAGGTGCTCGCCACCATCCACCCCGCCGCCGAACCCTCGAACGCGGAGGACACTATCGAGGAATCCGTCATCGCGATGGGCGCGTCCGACTAGGGCCTAGACCGCAAACCCCAGCTTTACCCCAGACCGCAAACCCCAGCTTTACCCCAGACCACAGCCACACCCCAGACACAGGAGTCACCCGATGGCAAGCTTTGAACTCAGCGAGGACTACCAGATCCTCAGCGACACTGTCCGCGAATTCGCCGACGAGGTGGTGGCCCCGGTCTCCGCGAAACACGACGAGGAGCATAGCTTCCCGTACGAGGTCATCGCCCAAATGGCCGACATGGGCCTGTTCGGCCTGCCGTTCCCGGAAGAGTACGGCGGCATGGGCGGGGATTACTTCGCCCTGGCTCTCGCCCTCGAACAGCTCGGCCGGGTGGACCAGTCCGTCGCCATCACCCTGGAGGCCGGCGTCTCCCTCGGCGCCATGCCGATCCACCGCTTCGGCACCGACGCCCAGAAGCAGGAATGGCTGCCGCTGCTGGCCTCCGGCAAGGCGCTCGCCGGCTTCGGCCTGACCGAGCCCGAGGCCGGCTCGGACGCCGGCGGCACCAGGACCACGGCCAAGCTGGGTGGGGGTGAGTGGGTCATCAACGGCAACAAGGAGTTCATCACCAACTCCGGCACGGACATCACCCGCCTCGTCACCGTCACCGCCGTCACCGGGGAGGAGGAACGCCCGGACGGCAGCATCAAGAAGGAAATCTCCACCATCCTGGTCCCCACCGACACGCCGGGTTTCAAAGCCGAGAAGGCGTACAACAAGGTCGGCTGGAACGCCTCGGACACCCACCCGCTGACGCTCAACAACGTCCACGTCCCCGAGGCCAACCTGCTCGGCACCCGGGGCCGCGGCTACGCGAACTTCCTGTCCATCCTGGACGAGGGCCGGATCGCGATCGCCGCACTGGCCGTGGGCGCGGCCCAGGGCTGCGTGGACCACTCGGTGAAATACGCCAAGGAACGCAGCGCGTTCGGCCAGAATATCGGCAAGTACCAGGCCGTCGCGTTCAAGATCGCCCGCATGCAGGCCCGCGCCCACACCGCCCGCCTGGCCTACTACGACGCCGCCGCCCGGATGCTTGCCGGCAAGCCGTTCAAGACCGAAGCGGCCATCGCTAAGATGGTCGCAGGCGAGGCAGCCATGGACAACGCGCGGGACGCCACCCAGGTGTTCGGCGGCTATGGCTTCATCAACGATTTCACCGTGGCGCGCCACTACCGCGACTCCAAGATCCTTGAAGTCGGCGAGGGCACCACGGAAGTCCAGCTGATGCTGATCGCCCGCGAACTGGGACTGTAGCCGGCCGGAAGGATTCCCCGATGATCAACAAAGTTGTTGCCAACGCGGCCGAGGCCGTCGCGGACATCCGCGACGGCGCCTCCCTCGCCGTCGGCGGATTCGGGCTGTGCGGTATCCCCGTGGCGCTGATCGAGGCCCTGCACCAGGGCGGCGCCACGGACCTGGAAACGGTCAGCAACAACTGCGGAGTCGACGACTGGGGGCTCGGCATCCTGCTCAAGGACGGCAGGATCCGGCGCACCATCAGCTCCTATGTGGGCGAGAACAAGGAATTCGCCCGCCAGTACCTCGCCGGCGAGCTTGAAGTGGTCCTCACCCCGCAAGGCACCCTGGCCGAGAAACTGCGCGCCGGCGGCGCGGGCATCCCCGCCTTCTACACGCCGGCCGGCGTCGGAACCCAGGTGTCCGACGGCGGCCTGCCGCAGAAGTACGACGCCGAGGGCAACGTCGCGATCGCCTCCGCCGCCAAGGAAGTCCGCAGCTTCGGCGGCGCGGACTACGTCCTGGAGGAATCCCTGACCCCGGACTTCGGGCTCGTCCATGCCTGGAAGGGTGACCGGCACGGCAACCTCGTGTTCCACGCCACCGCCATGAACTTCAACCCGCTGTGCGCCATGGCCGGGAAGATCACCATCGCCGAAGTCGAGGAACTCGTGGAACCGGGGGAGCTGGACCCGGAACACGTCCACGTCCCCGGGATCTTCGTCCAGCGCGTCGTGCTGGTCCCGCACGGCGAGAAGCGCATCGAGAAACGGACGGTGGCGGTGGCCGGCGCCACGGCCGGCGCGGCCCGCAGTGCAGCACAACCGGAACCCAAGCAGGCAGGAGCATAGCCGTGGAATCCACCAGCGCCCAGGGCGCCCCGCCCCGCCCCGAAGCCGTCCGGCACGAATACCGGCGCTCCGCCGTCGTGCATCCTGACGGCAGCCCGGGCAAGGGCTGGACCCGCAACGAGCTCGCCGCCCGGGTGGCGCAGGAGCTCCGCAATGGCCAGTACGTCAACCTCGGCATAGGCATGCCGACGCTGATCCCGAACTACATCCCGGACGGCGTCGAGGTGGTGCTGCATTCGGAGAACGGCATCCTCGGCGTCGGGCCGTACCCGGCCGAGGACGGGGTCGACCCCGACCTCATCAACGCCGGCAAGGAAACCGTCACGGTCAACAAGGGGGCCGCGTTCTTCGACTCGGCAGCCTCCTTCGGCATGATCCGGGGCGGCCACGTAGACGTCGCCGTGCTCGGCGCCATGGAGGTCGCCGCCAACGGCGACCTCGCCAACTGGATGATCCCGGGCAAGATGGTTAAGGGCATGGGCGGCGCCATGGACCTCGTCTTCGGCGCCAAACGGGTGATCGTGATGATGGACCACGTGGACCGCAACGGCAAGCCCAAGATCGTGGACACCTGCACGCTGCCTCTGACCGGCAAGGGCTGCGTGGACCGCATCATCACCGACCTCGCCGTGATCGACGTCGTGGCGGAGGGCGGGCAGTCCCGCCTGGTGCTGCGCGAACTGGCCCCCGACGTGTCCGTGGAGGACGTCGTGGCGGCCACCGGTGCCGAGCTCTTCGAAGAAGACCAGGAACTGACCGTATGAGCGCTCCAGACCGGCCGTTTCCGGACCCCCTCGCCGGCGGTCAGCGGGTGCCCGGCGGCGTCAAGGTGATTGAACAGCGCGGGCTCTACTTCGACGAACTCGAAGAGGGGGTGGTCTACGCGCACCGGCCCGGCCGGACTGTCACGGAGACGGACAACGTCCTGTTCACCACCATGACCATGAACACCCAGGCCCTGCACTTGGACGCAGCCTGGAGCGCCGGGCAGCCGTTCGGCCAGCGGCTCATGAACTCGATGTTCACCCTCGCCACGGTGGTGGGCCAGTCCGTGCCGCAGCTGACCCAAGGCACCATCATCGCGCAGCTGGGCCTGACGGACGTGTCCTTCCCGCACCCGCTCTACCACGGGGACACCCTCTACACGGAGACCATGGTCACCGGAAAAAGGCTGTCCTCGTCCCGGCCGGGCCAGGGCATCGTGACCATGCAGCACACCGGCCGCAACCAGCACGGGGATGTGGTGGCCCTTGCCGTCCGCAGCTGCCTGATGTGGACACGCGAGGCGCACACGGCTGCCGGTCCGGACGGGGCGCAAAAGGGGACAATAGAGACATGAGCTTCCTGATGGGTCCCGCCTTGCTGTTCTGCCCCGCCGACCGTCCCGAGCGGTACCAGAAAGCCGCCGAGCGCTCCGACACCGTGATCGTGGACCTCGAGGACGCCGTCGCGCCCGCCGATAAACAGCGGGCCCGCGGCGCGATCCTCGCCCAGCTTGGCGCCACGGGCGACGTCCCTGAACTGGATCCGAGCCGCACGATCATCCGGGTCAACCCGGCCGGCACGGACGAGTTCGAAAAGGACATGCACTGCCTCAAGCACACCCCGTACCGGCACATCATGCTGGCCAAGGCCGAGAACGCCGCCCAGCTCAAAGAATTGGATGGCTATAGCGTCATAGCCCTCTGCGAGACAGCCGCCGGCGTCCTCAACGCCGCCGCCATCGCCGCCGAACCCAACGTTGTGGGCCTCATGTGGGGCGCCGAAGACCTCCTGGCGTCCCTCGGCGGAACCTCCAGCAGGACAGAGAACGGCGACTACCGGGCCGTCGCACTGCACGCCCGGTCCAGCGTGCTCCTGGCCGCCGGCGCCCACGGCAAGGACGCGATTGACGCCGTGTACGTCAACATCCCGGACCTGGACGGCCTGGCGCTCGAGGCCCGCGACGCCGTGGCCTCCGGATTCGCTTCCAAGGCCTGCATCCACCCGAGCCAAGTGGCAGTGGTCCGGGACGCCTACGCACCCTCCGAGTCCGCCGTCGCGGCGGCCGCCGAACTGCTCGACGCCGCCGCCTCCGCGGGTACCGGGGTGTTCCAGTTCAAAGGCAGGATGATTGACGGCCCCATCCTGAAGCACGCCGAATCCACGCTCCGCCGCGCCGGCCACTAGGAACCCGGCCGGGTTGGCAGTTCGCGGCAGTGTTCCGCTCCGGGACTGCCTTCAAGAACCAGACAAGTTTAGCGCCGCCACAAATACCGGTTCTCCGGCCGGCCCGCCGCCCCATAACGGGGCGTCAGCCGGGCGTGGCCGTGGACCACGAGGTACTCGAGGTAGCGGCGGGCGCTGACCCGTGACAGTCCGAGCTGCAACGCCAGGCCCGCCGCGGACACGTCCTCGGGGCTGGCCTTCAGGGCCTCGATGACCGCGTCCAGCGTGGGGCGGGAGAGTCCCTTCGGCAGGCGCACGGCCGCTGCCGGCGGGTCGGCGTGCCCGGGCCGTCCCGCCGCCGGCGCGGAGGGGCGCGCCGGCGCCACCAGCCGGTCGATGCTGTCCTGGTCCAGCGGTCCGGCGCCGCCCGCCGCCAGTTCCTCCCGAAGCCGGACGTACCCGTCCAGGCGTTCGTTCAAGGCCTGCGAGGTGAAGGGCTTGACCAGATAATGCAGGACGCCGCCGGCCATCGCGCCGCGGACCGTCTCCAGTTCCCGGGACGCGGTGATCACCAGGACGTCCACGGGATGCTGGCGCCCGCGCAGCCGGCGCAGGACGTCCAGGCCGGACATGTCCGGCAGGTGGATATCCAGCAGCACCAGCTCGGGCCGCAGCTCCGCGGCCAGGTCAAGGCCCTGCTGTCCGGTGTGGGCCATGGCGACGACGTCGAATCCGCCGCGCGCCAGGAGGAACCCGTGGTGGATCCCGGCCACTGCTACGTCATCGTCGATGATGAGGGTGCGTATGGCGCTCATTGATGCTGTAGTTCCGCCTCTTTTGTCCTGAGCGCTACCGTGAAGCAGGCTCCGCCTAATGCCGATGAGGATATCTCTGCCCGGCCTCCGCGCCGGAGGGCAACCCGCTGGACCAGGGCCAGGCCAAAGCCGCGGCTGTTGATTCCCTCGGCTTCCTTGCTGGTCACGCCGGGCTCGAACACCATAGCGCGTTCGGCCGCCGGGATGCCGGGCCCGTCGTCCTCCACCACGATGGTGCGGCCGCCGTCGGGAGTCTCGGCCAGCCGGACAGCCACGGTGCTGTCGTAGCCCGTGGCGTCCACTGCGTTGTCGATCAGGTTGCCCAGGACGGTGATGACGTCGCCCGAGCTGTCCGGGGAACACACCGAATCGGGGCTGACCACGATCTCGATGCCGCGTTCGGCGCAGACCGTGGACTTTGCGATCAGCAGGGCCTGGACCCCGTGGTCCGTGATCCCCGGCGCCAGCGGGCGGTGCGCGGAGACGGCGTCGTGGTGGCTGCGCCCCAGGTATTCGATCGCCTTGTCCTGCTTCCCAAGCTCCAGCAATCCGGAAATCACGTGCAGTTTGTTGGCGAATTCGTGCGCCTGGGCGCGGAGCGCGTGCGTCACGTCCACGGCGCCGTCGCGGTCACGCAGCACGGCGTGGAGTTCGGTGCGGTCGCGCAGGATCAGCACTTTGCCCACTTCGCGGCCGTCCACGGTGGCCGCATTGACCTTGCCCAGCAGGAGCCGTTCGCCCGAGAGCACCAGTTCCTCCGTGGCGGACCCGGCGGAGAGCAGACGGTGGACCGCCGGCTCGAGGCTTACCTCGGCCGGGGCGCCCGTGATGTCGCCCGCCAGCCCCAGCAGGCGGCGTGCCTCGTCGTTGACCAGCGCGATCCTGCCGTCGGCGTCCACCGCCACGAGCCCTTCGCCGAGCCCGTGGAGCATGGCGTCGCGGGTTTCGAGCAGCGTCGCGATGTCCTCCGGCTCCAGCTTGTAAATCCGGCGCCAGACGAGTTTTGAAACGTACATCGCGCCCAGCGAACTGAGCAGCGCCGCCCCCAGGAGCCAGCCGAACAGCTGGGGCATGTCCTCATCGAGGTCGGCGGCGAGCGTGCTCTCCAGCACGCCGACAGATGCGGAGCCGATCACCGTGCCGGAGGCATCGAAGATGGGAACCTTGACCCGCCACGACTCGCCGAGGGTGCCCGTCTGGGTGCCCACATAGATCTCCCCGGACAGGGGCACCGAGGGATCGGTGGAGACCGGCCGCCCGATTTCGGCCGGATGCGGGTGGGACTGCCGGACGCCGTTCCGGTCGGTCACCACCACGTACGTGACGTTGGATGCCTGCCGGATGACTTCGGCGATCGGCTGGATGGTCTGAGCCGGCGACGGCGTGCCGAACGCATTGATGACGGAGGGCAGCCGGGCAACGCTTTCAGCCACGCCGATCAGCCGGCCCTTATAGGCGTCGCGCAGCTGTTGTTCCTGCATCCGGATGGTCACGGCGCCCACCACCGTCAGGACAGCCAGCACGATGCCCAGCTGCAACGCGACCAGCTGGAACCGGAGCGGAATCCTGTGAACCATGTCACAAGCTTCCCATCCCGCGAGTCCCGCCGCGGACCGTAGGGCCGGTCCTGGCCGTGACCAATATGACCACTATTACCTCTACGTCCAAATGCTGTTGCCCTTTCCGGGCCGCTCCTAGGGTCGGTGACGTGATTCCAATGATGTGCATCACATTCGCTCAAGGAGAAACCATGTCTTCGCAGTCCCACTTCACCCGGCCCGCTTCCACGCAGCCCGCCCCCCAGCAGCGCAACTACACCCGCCGCGCCGCCCTCGCCGCCGGGGCCGCCGGGGTGGTCCTGGCCCTGTCCGCCTGCGCAGGAAGCGGCACCGGCGCCGGGGCGTCCTCGGGCCCTGACCCGATCAAGAAGCTCAGCATCATCGTCCCGGCCAACCCGGGTGGCGGCTGGGACCAGACCGGGCGCGCCATCCAGGCAGACCTGCAGTCCAACAAGCTGGTCTCCTCCGCCCAGGTCACCAACATCGGCGGCGGCGGCGGAACCAACGGCCTGGCCAAGCTGGCCACCGAAAAGGACGCCAACACGCTCATGGTGATGGGCTACGTCATGGTCGGTGCGGTGGAGACCAACGCCGCGAAGACCCGGCTGGAGGACACCACCCCCATTGCCCGGCTCACGGAAGAGCCGCTGGTCGTGGTGGTGCCGGCGTCGTCGAAGTACCAGTCCGTCGCGGACCTGGTGGCGGACATCAAGGCTAACGGGAAGGGAGTTGCCATCACGGGCGGCTCCGCCGGTGGCGCGGACCACATCCTGGCCGGGCAGATCCTGAAGTCCCAGGGTGTGGAGGCCGACAAGCTGAACTACATCGGCTACTCCGGCGGCGGCGAGTCGATCGCCGCGCTGCTGGGCAACAAGGTCCAGGCCGGGATTTCCGGCGTCGGCGAGTACGCCGAGCAGGTCAAGGCCGGTAAAGTCCGGGCCCTCGCCGTGTCCGGAAAGTCGGAGGCTCCGGCACTCCCCGGCGTCAAGCCGCTCAAGGACCAGGGGATCGATGTCGTGCTGACCAACTGGCGCGGTGTGGTGGCCCCCGGCTCCATCGACGACGCCCAGCGCGCCAAGCTGACCGACGTCGTCACCAAACTGCACGACTCGGAGGCCTGGAAGTCCACCCTGGCCAAGAACAACTGGGACGACGCCTTCCTGTCCGGCGACAGCTTTAAGGCCTTCCTCACCGAAGACATCGCCAAGGTCAAGACCACACTGACCCAGATCGGGCTGGTCAAGTAGCAATGACTTCCCACGTATCAACGCCCGCACGACGGCCGACGGGGGAGATCCTGTTCGCCCTCGTCTTCGTCAGCGTGGGCGCGGCGGGCCTGGCGGCGGCGGGATCGATTCCGGTCCCGCCGTCGGAGACCGGGATCGGGCCGCGGGCCTTTCCCTACATTGTGTGCAGCATGCTCGTGCTGTGCGGTGCCGGGGTGGTCCTGCAGGTCCTCCGCGGGAAGGTCGGGCAGGCCGAAGACAGCGAAGACCTGGACGCAACCGCGAAAACTGACTGGGCGGCGCTGGCCAAACTGGTCGGCTTCGTGGTGCTGCACATCTTCCTCATCGAGCCCGCCGGCTGGCCCGTGGCCGCGGCCGTCCTTTTCAGCGGAGCGGCATGGTCCCTGGACGCCAGGCCGCTCTGGAAGGCCATCGCCGTGTCAATCGTCCTCGCGCTGGTGCTGCAGTACGTCTTTGGCGGGCTGCTCGGCGTGTCCCTGCCGCCGGGGCCGCTGCTGGAAGGGGTGCCGTTCCTGCATGGATAGCTTCATGATGCTCCTCGAAGGATTCACCACCGCCCTGCAGCCGGTCTACCTGCTCTACGCCCTGGGCGGCGTGTTCGTCGGCACGGCCGTTGGCGTGCTCCCCGGCATCGGGCCGGCCATGACCGTGGCCCTGCTCATGCCCATTACCTACGCCCTGGATCCCGCCGCCGCTCTGATCGTGTTTGCCGGGATCTACTACGGCGGCATGTACGGCGGATCCACCACCTCCATCCTGCTCAACACGCCGGGCGAATCCTCCTCAATCGTCACGGCGCTCGAGGGCAACAAGATGGCCAAGGCCGGCAGGGGAGCGGCGGCCCTGGCGACGGCGGCCATCGGCTCCTTTTTTGCCGGGACCATCGCCACGGTCCTGCTGTCCTTCCTCGCCCCTGTCGTGGCGGACTTCGCCGTCGGCCTCGGACCGGTCGACTACGTGGCCCTCATGGTGGTGGCGTTCCTCACCGTCGGCGCCCTGCTGGGTGCCTCCGTCCTGCGCGGCCTGGCGTCCCTGGCGCTCGGGCTGTTCATCGGCCTGATCGGCATCGACGACAGCACAGCCCAGCAGCGCTTCACGTTCGACAACCCCACCCTGGTGGACGGCGTCGACATGGTCCTCGTGGCCGTCGGGCTCTTCGCCCTCGGCGAGGCGCTCTACGTCGCCGCGAAACTGCGGCACGGCCCGGTGGAACTCATCCCGGTCAGCAAGGGAAAGAACTCCTGGCTGACCCGGGAGGATTGGAAGCGGTCCTGGAAGCCGTGGCTGCGCGGGACCTTCATCGGTTTCCCGATCGGAACGGTTCCGGCCGGCGGCGCGGACGTCTCGACGTTCCTGTCCTACGCGGCCGAACGCAAACTGGCCAAGGGGCCCAACAAGGCCCAGTTCGGCAAGGGCGCCATCGAAGGCGTCGCCGGGCCGGAGGCGGCCAACAACGCCGCCGCCGCCGGTGTCCTGGTGCCGCTGCTGACCCTCGGCATCCCGACGACGGCCACCGCCGCCATGATGCTGACGGCCTTCCAGCGCTACCAAATCCAGCCCGGGCCGCTCCTGTTCGAGAACCAGGGCGCGCTCGTGTGGACCCTCATCGCCTCGCTGTATGTCGGCAACCTCATGCTGCTGGTGCCGAACCTGCCGCTGGTGGGCCTGTGGGTGAAGATCCTGCAGATCCCGCGCCCCTACCTGTACGCGGGCATCCTGGTTTTCGCCGCCCTCGGCGCCTTCTCGGTGAACTTCGCCGCGACCGACGTCGGCATCCTGCTGGTGGTGGGCGTCCTGGGCTACTTCATGCGCCGCTACGGCTACCCGGTGGCGCCGATGGTGGTCGCGATGATCCTGGGACCGATGTTCGAGGTGCAGCTGCGGCGCTCGCTGCAGCTTTCCCAGAACGACCCCACGGCGCTGTTCTCCTCGCCGTTCGCCGTGGTGGTTTACGCGTCCATGGCGTTGATCTTCGTCGCGTCGTGGTGGCTGCGCCGCCGCCAGGCCACGCTGGAGGCAGCGCCTGCGAAGGAAGAGGTGTCCGTCTGACCCCGCCGGGATGGCCTTTCGCGGCAGCGTCCCGCTCCGGGACTGCCACGAAAGGCCATCCCGCGCCCGCCGGGGGAGGCGCAGGCTGTCGCCGCCGTGCGGGATACTGGAAACATGCAGCCGCGCAAGATCGTCCTCCTCGGGTCCACCGGTTCCATCGGCACACAGGCGATTGACGTCGTCGACGGCGCCCCGCACCTATTTGAGGTCGTGGCCCTCAGCGCCGGCGGCGGCAACCTTGAACTCCTGGCCCGGCAGGCCGTCCACACCCGCGCCCAGGCCGTCGGCGTCGCCTCCGGTGACGCCGACGCGCTCCGGACCATGATCGACGACGCCGCCCGCGCGGCAGGGCTCGCCGGGTACCGCCCCGACCTCATCGCCGGCCCGGACGCCTCCACCCGGATCGCGGAAATCCCCGCCGACGTCGTCCTGAACGGCATCACCGGTTCGATCGGGCTCGCCCCCACCCTGGCTGCCCTCGGCTCCGGCGCCACCCTGGCCCTGGCCAACAAGGAGTCCCTGATTGTGGGCGGTTCGCTGGTCAAGGCCGCCGCCCGCGAAGGGCAGATTGTCCCCGTCGACTCCGAGCACTCGGCCATTGCCCAGTGCCTGCGCTCCGGAACCGCTGCCGAGGTGGACCGGCTGATCCTGACCGCGTCGGGCGGACCGTTCCGCGGCAGGACCCGGGAGGAACTGCGCGATGTCTCACCGCAGGATGCCCTGGCCCACCCCACCTGGGACATGGGCCTCATGGTCACCACGAACTCCGCGAGCCTGGTCAACAAGGGCCTGGAAGTGATCGAGGCGCACCTGCTCTTCGACATCCCGCTGGAGAAGATCGACGTCGTGGTCCACCCGCAGTCCGTGGTCCACTCCATGGTGCAGTTCACCGACGGCTCCACAATCGCCCAGGCCTCGCCGCCGGACATGCGCCTGCCCATCGCCTTGGGCCTCGGCTGGCCGCACCGTGTCCCGGGATCGGCGCAAGCCTGCGACTGGAGCAAGGCCACCAGCTGGACCTTCGAACCGCTGGACGCCACGGCCTTCCCCGCCGTCGGCCTCGCCAAGGAGGCCGCCCGGCAGGGCAGCACCTACCCGGCCGTCTTCAATGCCGCGAACGAGGAAGCCGTGATGGCCTTCCACTCCGGGCGGATCCGGTTCACCGATATCGTCGACACCATCGACGCCGTCCTCAGCGAACATTCAGGGTCTTCCGGGCTGACGGTGGAGTCCGTGTTGGATGCTGAACGATGGGCACGCGCCCGCACCCACGAACGTTTAGCCGTCAGAAGCGTCTAGGAAGCAGCAGAACCCACCCATGAGCCCAGTCCTCCTCTTTGTCCTCGGTGTCGTCTTCGTGGCGATCGGCATCGCGGTGTCCATTGCCCTGCACGAAGTGGGGCATCTGGTGCCAGCCAAGCTGTTCAAAGTCCGTGTGACCAAGTACATGATCGGATTCGGTCCCACGGTGTGGTCGAAGAAGCGGGGCGAAACCGAGTACGGCCTCAAAGCCATCCCGCTGGGCGGCTACGTGTCCATGATCGGGATGTACCCGCCGAATAAGGACGACGGCACGGTCCGGCCCTCGAGCACCGGCATGTTCCAGTCCCTGGCCTCCGATGCCCGGTCGCTGGCCCATGAGGAAATCGGGCCGGGCGATGAAAACCGGGTCTTCTACCGCCTGCCGGTCTGGAAGAAAATCATCATCATGCTCGGCGGCCCCGCCATGAACCTGCTGATCGGCGTCGTGCTGACCGGTGTGCTGCTCATGGGATTCGGTGTCGCCAGCCAGACCACCACCATCGCCGACGTCTCCAAATGCCAGGTCAAGGCCGGTGAGACCGTTGACCCGAACTCCGCCGACTGCAAGCTCACTCCCGCCGCGGCGGCGGGACTGAAACCGAACGACACCATCACCTCCTTCGACGGCAAGGCCGTCACCAGCTGGGACGAACTCACCGGCTGGATCCGCGCCTCGGCGGGCAAGCAGGTCAGCGTCACCGTGGAGCGCGACGGCGCCGCGGTTACTGCCACGGTCACCCCTGTGCTCACCTCCCGCCCGGTGATCGGCGCCGACGGCCGGCAGGCCACAGGATCCGACGGGAAACTCCAGTACCAGGACGTCGGCTTCCTGGGCATCGGCGCCCGGACGGCACTCGTGCCCCAACCGGCGTCGGCCGTCCTGCCGATGGCGGGGGAGAACATCAAACAGGTCGCCGGAGTGGTGGTGAACCTGCCGGCGCGCGTGGCCGGCGTGGCCAAGGCGGCCTTCAGCGAAGAGCCCCGGGACCCCAACGGCCCCATCAGTGTGGTGGGTGTGGGCCGCGTGGCCGGCGAGGTCGCCGCCATGGAAGAGGTCCCGCTGCAGTCCCGCTTCGCGGCACTGGTCGGCCTGCTGGCCGGGCTCAACTTTGCCCTGGCCGTCTTCAACCTCATCCCGCTGCTCCCGCTCGACGGCGGCCACGTGGCCGGGGCGCTGTACGAGGGAGCCCGCCGGCAGATCGCCAAACTGGCCGGCCGGCCGGACCCCGGCGCATTCGACATCGCCAAGCTGCTCCCGGTTACCTACGTGGTGGCGGTGCTGCTCATGGGCATGGGAGCGCTGCTGATCTACGCGGACATCGTCAAACCCGTCAACCTCTTTGGCTAGCTTCCGCCCGGCCGCACCCCCGTCCGGCGCTGCTCAGTTGCTTTTGACTGATTCTCTCCGATAAGCCTATTTTGACTGATTTCGTATAATCAGTTCAAAGTGATTGATTATCGAGAATCAGCTCCCTAGGCTGGGGCCATGTACGTTATGACAATCGACCAGCGCGGCAGCACGGGCGACGTCGACCGGGTCCCCGCCTTCCTGCAGGAACTCGGGGCCCTCCCGGCGGCAGGACGCTTTGAGCGATCGGTCGGCGACGAGGTCCAGGGCGTGGTCGCACAGGCGGCCGACGTCGTGGAGATTGCCCTGCATGCCCTGCGCAGCGGCCGCTGGTACGTCGGGATCGGCGTGGGGGAAGTGGACCTGCCGCTGCCCGCCAGCCCCCGGGAAGGCTCCGGCCCGGCCTTTGTGGCCGCCCGGGCCGCAGTGGAGCGGGCCAAAGCCGCGGCCGCCCACGTCCCGCTCGCAGTGGTCGCCGGCGCCGCTCCGCGGGGCAGGAACTCCCACGGGGCCGGGCAGGCGGCCTGCGCCAACGCCGAAGCGGTGCTCCGGCTGATTGGCCGCCTCATCCAGGAACGGACCCCGGCGCAGTGGAAGGTAGTGGATATGCTGCGCACGGTGCGGCACGGGCAGCCCGGCATCCACGGCACCCAGAAAGTCGCGGCCCGGAAACTCGGAATCACGGAGCAATCGGTGAGCCGCGCGGTCCTGCGCTCCGGCTGGCAGGAAGAATGGGCGGCGAGGCCGGCAGCCGAAATGCTGCTGTCCCTCGCCTGTGACGCCACAGCCCCCGACACCACAGGAGGAGACCGGTGAACTTCCTCTGGATCACCCTGGCCATGCTCACGGCCGGATTCGTCGGCTGGCCGGTCACGGCGGCGGTCTTCCGGCTCGCCCGGACCATTGACGACAGGGCCGGCGCCGCTCCCGGCGGCCCGGCCGCCGGCACCGCTGCGGCTGAGGATCCCGCCGCCGATTCCACCACGGACACCGACGTCACCCCGGCCCCCGTCGACGTCCCGGACCGGGGCGCCGGCAGGGCGGATGCGGACGCCGTCGATACGGTCAGCAGCGCCCGCATCCTGCGCGGCGGCGCCATCATCGGCATTCTGGAACGCTTCGCCGTGTGCCTGGCGATCCTCGCAGGCCAGCCCGTCGCGATCGCCTACGTCGTGGCCATCAAGGGCCTTGGCCGCTTCGCGGAGTTGAAAGCCACCCCCGTGGCTGCCGAGCGGTTCATCATCGGAACCCTCACCTCCATGCTCTGGGCCGCCGGGGTCGCAGCCCTGGTCAAGACGCTCGTCCTCGGCTGACCGCGTGCCCGGCCTGTCTCCGGATGGGAACCGGGCAAGCAGGGCGATAGTGTATCCATATGACTGTTTTTGCTGTGGAGTACGTGTACGACGCCGAATCTTCCGAAACCCGCAACGCCACCCGCCCGGCGCACCGCGAATGGACGGCGGAACTTGCCCGCGAAGGCGCCCTGCTGGCAAGCGGCCCCTACGGCGACGGCGCAGGGGCGTTGCTCATCTTCAAGGCGGACGACGAAGCGGCACTGAACGACATCCTGCGCCAGGACCCCTTCGCGGCAGCCGGCGCCATCTCGGGCACGCGCACCATGGCGTGGGCGCCGGTGACCGGCCTTCTGGCTGACCACACCGCCTAGCCCGTTCCGCCCGCACCTTCGATACCTCAGATACCACTAGGGAGTCCCCGTGACCTCGGTCAGCCTCGGAATGCCGTCAGCACCGCCCCCCGTACTTGCCCCCCGCCGGAAGACGCGCCAGATCAAGGTGGGCTCGGTGGGTGTCGGTTCCGATTCGCCCATCAGCGTCCAGTCCATGACCACGACGCCGACGACCGACATCAACGCCACGCTGCAGCAGATCGCGGAGCTCACCGCCTCCGGCTGTGACATTGTGCGTGTTGCCTGCCCGTCCGCTGATGACGCCGAGGCGCTGCCGATCATCGCCAGGAAGTCCCAGATCCCGGTGATCGCTGACATCCACTTCCAGCCGAAGTACGTGTTCGCCGCGATTGAGGCCGGCTGCGCCGCCGTGCGCGTGAACCCGGGAAACATCCGCAAGTTCGACGACCAGGTCAAGGAAATCGCCCGGGCCGCGAAGGACCACGGCACCTCCATCCGGATCGGTGTCAACGCCGGATCGCTGGAACCCGGAATCCTGAAGAAGTACGGCAAGGCCACCCCGGAAGCCCTCGTCGAATCCGCCGTCTGGGAAGCCTCCCTGTTTGAAGAGCACGGCTTCCACGACTTCAAGATCTCCGTCAAGCACAACGACCCCGTCGTCATGGTCGCTGCCTACGAGATGCTGGCCGAAAAGGGCGACTGGCCGCTGCACCTCGGCGTCACCGAGGCCGGCCCGGCGTTCCAGGGCACCATCAAGTCCGCGACGGCCTTCGGTGCATTGCTCTCACGCGGCATCGGCGACACCATCCGGGTGTCCCTCTCCGCGCCGCCGGTCGAGGAAATCAAGGTCGGCAACCAGATCCTGCAGTCACTGAACCTGCGCCCCCGCAAGCTGGAAATCGTGTCCTGCCCGTCGTGCGGCCGCGCCCAGGTGGACGTCTACACCCTCGCCGAGCAGGTCACGGCGGGGCTGGAAGGCATGGAAATCCCGCTGCGCGTGGCCGTCATGGGCTGCGTCGTGAACGGCCCGGGGGAGGCCCGCGAAGCCGATCTCGGTGTCGCGTCGGGCAACGGCAAGGGCCAGATCTTCGTGAAGGGCGAAGTCATCAAGACTGTCCCCGAGGACCAGATTGTTGAGACACTGATCGAGGAAGCCATGCGTATCGCTGAAGAGATGGGGGACGCCGATGGCGAAGATGCTGTCAAGGGTAGCCCCGTGGTTAGCGTCTCGTAGGGACGGCGCCGCACCCGGCGTCGCCGTCCGCGTCCTGGGCGTGGCGGACACCGCCCAGCTGCTGTCACTGGCCCGCCAGGACGCCGTCGCCAACGTCTTCATCCTGTCGCATCTGGAGACCACCGGCACGGCGTCCCCCACGGCCGGGGGCGCCAGCATCTTTGGCGTTTTCGACGGCGGGACCCTCCTCGGTGCCTGCTGGGCCGGCGCCAACCTGGTGCCGGTGCAGCTGGACCCCGAGTTCGCCAGCCTCGTCGCCATGGCCGCGCACCGCTCCGGCCGGCGATACGCCTCGATCTTTGGCCCCGCGGAGACTGTGCTCGCCCTTTACGCGGCCCTGGAGCACCTGGGCCAGTCCGCCCACGAAGTCCGCGACGACCAGCCACTGCTGACCATCACGGGACCACCTGCCGTCCGGCCCGACCCCGCCGTCGGGTTCGGCCAGTTGGCCGACTTCGACAAGATCCTGCCGGCGTGCGCCGCGATGTTTGAAGAGGAAGTCGGCTACTCCCCGTACCTTGGCGGGAGGGAATACTACAGCCGCCGCGTCAAGAGCCTCATCCGGCAGGGCCATTCGCTCGTGCACCTGAACGCCGAAGGCACCGTGGTGTTCAAGGCCGAACTGGGCGCCGTCACCCCGGACGTCACGCAGGTTCAGGGTGTCTGGATGAATCCGCAGTTCCGCGGCCTGGGCCTGAGCGCCGGCTACATGGCCGCCGTCGTCGTCCTCGCCCAGACACTGGCGCCGGTCACCAGCCTCTACGTCAATGACTTCAACACCAAGGCCCGCGCCACCTACAGCCGCGTGGGCTTCCACCAGGCGGGCACGTTCGCTACCGTGCTCTTCTAACCGGCAGCTGCCCGAAATATCCGGATGCATACTCTTGATTCCGGGAGCTGCGTCACATAGGTTCTACCTAGCCGTGTCGCACAGGCGCACACACCGCAGTAAATAACTCCGCAGTAAATAACTCCGCAGTAAATACCCGCAAGGATTACCAGGGTATGGATTCCGGAGGCGGCTTTGCCTGAAGGCGACACCAAGTAGCTCACAGTCCGAGATCTGGGGGTGCTGGGGCCACGGAGCCACGCCATGACGGGATGACCAGCTGGAAACGGCCAGGGGCTTCCATCAGTCATGGCGTGGCTCTTCCGTGTCACAGGGGCCGGGCTGCAGGGCGACGCGGCAAACGCATGCTGCCCGGACGGTAGATTAGTATCTAGATGCTTTTGACGGTTTCCCGGCTTTGCCCGCACTTCCCCCAGAAACGGATACCCCACCTGTGGTCCTTCGACTCTCCCAGCTGTTCCTGCGCACCCTGCGCGAAGATCCCGCCGACGCCGAGGTGGCCAGCCACCGGCTCCTGGTCCGCGCCGGCTACATCCGCCGCGCAGCCCCGGGCATCTACACCTGGCTGCCGCTGGGGCTGAGCGTGCTGCGCAAGGTGGAGCAGGTCATCCGCGAGGAGATGGCGGCCATCGGGGCGCAGGAAGTCCACTTCCCGGCGCTGCTGCCCAAGGAGCCCTACGAGGCCACCAACCGCTGGACCGAGTACGGCGAGGGCATCTTCCGGCTCAAGGACCGCAAAGGCAACGACTACCTGCTGGCCCCGACGCACGAGGAAATGTTCACCCTGCTGGTCAAGGACCTGTACTCCTCGTACAAGGACCTGCCGCTGAGCATCTACCAGATCCAGAACAAGTACCGCGATGAGGCACGCCCCCGGGCCGGCCTGCTGCGCGGCCGCGAATTCATCATGAAGGACTCGTACTCCTTCGACGTCGACGATGCCGGCCTGGACGCCAGCTACGCGGCGCACCGCAGCGCCTACCTGAAGATCTTCGAGCGCCTCGGCCTGGAAGTGGTTCCCGTCACCGCCACCGCCGGCGCCATGGGCGGATCCAAGAGCGAGGAATTCCTGCACCCGACCGAGATCGGCGAGGACACGTTCGTGCGCTCCGCCGGCGGCTACGCGGCCAACGTCGAGGCCGTCACCACCGTGGTCCCCGCGGAGATCGACTTCAGCAACGCGCCGGCCGCCGACGTCCGGGACACCCCGGACACGCCCACCATCGAAACGCTCGTGGACGCCGCCAACGTGCTGGTTCCGCGCAGCGAGGCCGACGGCGGCGCCTGGACCGCCGCCGACACCCTCAAGAACGTCGTGCTCGCCGTGACCCTGCCCACCGGCGAACGCCAGATCGTGGTCATCGGCGTGCCCGGGGACCGGGGCGTGGACCTCAAGCGCGTCGAAGCCAACATCGGCGCGTTCCTGCCGATCGCAGGCGAGATCACCCTGGAAGCCGCCAACGAGGACGACCTGAAGAAGCAGCCGCTAATCGTCAAGGGCTACCTAGGCCCCGGGCTGTCCCTCGACGCGCCCCTGCTGGGCCTCGAAGGCGCCGCCAAACTGCTCTACCTGGTGGATCCCCGCGTCGTCCGCGGCACGGCCTGGGTCACCGGCGCCAACGAGGCCGGCAAGCACGTCTTCGGCCTCGTCGCGGGCCGCGACTTCGGCTGGGACGGGGTCATCGAGTGCACCGAGGTGCGCGCCGGCGACGAAGCCCCTGACGGCTCCGGGCCGCTGGAAACTGCCCGCGGCATCGAAATGGGCCACATCTTCCAGCTTGGCCGCAAGTACGCCGAAGCCCTGGACCTGAAAGTCCTGGACCAGAACGGCAAGCAGGTCGTGGTGACCATGGGCTCCTACGGCGTCGGCGTGACGCGTGCCGTGGCCGCCCTCGCCGAGTCCAACCATGACGAGAAAGGCCTCGTCTGGCCGCGCGCCGTCGCCCCGGCCGACGTCCACGTCGTCGCCGTGGGCCGCGGCGAGGAAATCTTCGCCGCCGCGGAGAAGCTGGCGCTGGAACTCGAAGCCGCAGGCCTGGACGTCATCTACGACGACCGCCCCAAGGTTTCCCCGGGCGTGAAGTTCGGCGACGCCGAACTCGTCGGCGTGCCGACGATCCTCGCCGTCGGCCGCGGGCTCGTGGACGGCGTCGTGGAGATCAAGGACCGCCGCAGCGGTGCCGCCGAGAACGTCGCCGTGGACAAGGCTGTTGACTACGTGGTCAACGCCGTCCGCAACGGCTGATCCCACAGTGCCAAGCCTTCCTGAGCGATTCTAAGTAGTGGTCTCCGGTCTCGAGTCGGTCCAGCTCGGCACTGTCGTCCTGATCATCGTCGCCGGCCTCGCCGCGGGCTGGGTCGACGCGGTAGTGGGTGGCGGCGGACTCATCCAGCTGCCGGCCATGCTCCTGGTGCCAGGCATCAGCCCGGTCCAGGCGCTGGCCACCAACAAGATGGGCTCCATCTTCGGCACCACCACCAGTGCCGCCACGTATTACCGCCGTGTGCGGCCCGATCTGCGCACCGCCCTGCCGATGGCGGCGATCGCGATGGCGGGCAGCTTCGGCGGCGCGGTGCTGGCCGCCAACCTGCCGGCCAGCGTGTTCAAGCCGATCATCGTGGCGGCCCTGGTCGCTGTCGCGCTGTTCACCGCCTTCCGCCCCAACATCGGTGAGCTGACCAGGCTGCGCCACTCGGGGCACCGGCACTACGTGGTGGCGTGCCTGATCGGCGGGGCGATCGGCTTCTACGACGGCCTGATCGGCCCCGGAACCGGCTCGTTCCTGATCATCGCCCTGGTCTCGGCCATGGGGTACGCCTTCCTGGAAGCCAGTGCCAAAGCCAAGATCGTGAACATGGCCACCAACGCCGGCGCCCTGCTGTTCTTCGTGCCGCACGGCGCCGTCCTCTGGGGTCTCGGACTACTGCTGGGCGCGGCGAACATGGCAGGCGGCTACCTCGGCGCACGGACGGCGGTCAGCCAAGGCAGCCGGTTCATCCGTATCGTGTTCCTCGTGGTGGTGGCCGCCCTGATCATCAAGCTCGGCTCCGACGTATGGCAGGACAACTTCGCCTAGGGGGACTCCCGGTCCGTTGCCCCCGGGCGTAGCATGCAGCTATGTCAGCAGGCGAGGAACGCTACAGGGATGCCCTGGACGCCGCGGCCGGGCACGCCCGCCAGTGGCTCGAGAGCCAGGGAACACGCCGGATCGGGCCCTCCGCCACGGCATCCGGGCTCGCGGCTGACTTCGGCGGCCCGTTGCCCCGGGAAGGCATGCCGGCCGCGGACGTGGTGGACTACCTCGCGGCCAAGGCCGAACCCGGGCTGATGGCCATGCCGTCAGGCCGCTTTTTCGGCTGGGTGATCGGCGGCACCCTGCCGGCCGCGCTGGCGGCAGACTGGCTCGTCAGCGCCTGGGACCAGAACGCGGGGCTGCGCTTCGCCACCCCCGCGACCGCCGCCATCGAGGAAGCCGCCGGGCAATGGATCCTGGAGCTGCTGGGCCTTCCGGAAGGGTCCGGCGTCGGCTTCGCCACCGGAGCCACCATGGCCAACTTCACCGGACTCGCCGCCGCCCGCTGGCGGCTCATGGCCGACGCCGGCTGGGACCTCGACGGCGACGGGCTGGCCGGCGCCCCCCGGATCCGCTGCTTCGTCGGGCAGGAACGCCACGACACCATCGACCTTGGCCTGCGCTACCTGGGGCTCGGGCGTCCCGCCGTCGTGCCCTCCGACCGCCAGGGACGCATCATCCCGGCCGAGCTGGACTGTGCCCTGGACCTGGCGCTGAGCGCGGCTGGGGGCCCCGTGCCGGCCCTGGTCTGCCTGCAGGCCGGCAACCTGCATTCGGGCGCCTTCGATCCCTTTGCCGAGGCGATCGCCGTCGCGAAAGCTCACGGCGCCTGGGTCCACGTGGACGGGGCGTTCGGCCTCTGGGCGGCTGCCGTGCCGGAACTGTCCGCCCTGACCGCCGGCCTCCGGCTCGCCGACTCCTGGGGGACGGATGCGCACAAGACCCTCAACGTCCCGTACGACTGCGGGATCGCGGTGGTGCGTGACGCCGCGGCACTGCGGTCGGCGATGGGGCTGCACACGAGCTACCTGATCCAGGCCGGGGACGGTGCCGGCGACCCGTTCGAAACCGTTCCGGAACTGTCCCGCCGGGCCCGCGGCGTCCCGGTGTGGGCAGCGCTGAAGTCGCTGGGCCGTGACGGCGTCGCCCACCAGGTCCGCACCCTCGTGCGGCGGGCCGCGCAGTTGGCCGAACAGCTCGCCGCCCTGGAGGGCGTCGAGGTGCTCAACGACGTCGACTACACCCAGGTCTCCCTGGCCTTCGGCGACGACGCCGTGACGCGGGCCGTGACCGAGCGGATCATCAGTGACGGCCGGGTCTGGATGTCCGGCTCGCGCTGGCGGGACCGCGACATCCTGCGGATTTCGGTCAGCAACTGGAGCACGGACGACGCCGACGTCAGAGTCGCCGTCGACGCCGTCCGCGAGGCGCTGGCGGCGGTGCTGGGCTGACCGGGTGCGTTGGCCGGGCCGGGCTGAGCGGGTGGCGGGTGCGGTCAGCCGCCGGACAGCCGGACGGCGGTCAGCTTGTATTCGGGGCACCCCGTGACCTCGTCCTCCACGGCAGAGGTGAGGCTGTTAACCGCGGCGCCCGGGAAGTGGAAGCCCGCGAACACCTGGCCCGGTTCCACCTCGTCCGTGATCCTGGCCCGCAAAACCGCCGTCCCGTGCCGGCTGCCCAGCCGGACCGGATCGCCGTCGCGCAGTCCAAGCGCCGCGGCGTCCCCGGGGCCGACGTCGAGGCTCTCCGCGGCAAGCAGGGCCAGGTTGTCCGTGCGGCGGGTCATACTGCCGGAGTTGTAGTGCGCGCCCCGGCGCCCGGTGATGAGCAGGTAAGGGAACGCCTCGTCGCATTGCTCGCCCGGCGGCAGGTACGGCCGGGCAGCCAGGTGCGCCAGGCCGTCCGGCGTGGCAAAGCGGTCCTGATAGAGCCTGGGCGTTCCCGGGGACCCGGCGGACGCGCACGGCCAATGCAGCGCCCCCTCCCGGTCCAGGCGGGAGTGCGAAATGCCGCCGAACAGGGGCGCCACGGCGGCGCATTCCGCCATGGCCTCCGCCGGCGTGGCGCAGCCGAGGTCCGCCCCCATGCGGGCCGCGACGGCGTGCAGCACCGCGAAGTCCGTCCGGGCGCCGGCCGGGGGTGCCACGGCCGCCCGGACCCGCTGGAAGCGCCTGTCGAAATTGACGAACGTGCCGTCCTTCTCCAGCCAGGCGGCGACGGGGAAGACGACGTCGGCGGCGGCGGCCGTGGGGGAGAGGAAGAGGTCGTTGCAGATTACCAGCGGGCAGGCCGCCAGGGCCGCCCGGACCGAGGTGCTGTCAGGATCCGTGGCGAGCACGTCCTCCCCGATGACCCACAGGGCCTTCAGTGCCCCGGCCCGCGCAGCGGCGAACATCTGCGGGATCCGAAGCCCGGGCCGCTGCGGCACCTCGGACCGCCACGCGGCGGAGCACCGGACCCGTGCTGCCGGGTCCGGGACCTTCTGGTAGCCGGGCAGCAGATCGGGCAGGGCACCCATGTCCGAGGCACCCTGGACGTTGTTCTGGCCGCGCAGCGGATTCACCCCGCCGCCGCCACCGGGTCCCACGGCGCCGCGCAGGAGTGCCAGGTTGGACAGTGTCCGGACACCGTCCGTGCCGTGCAAATGTTCGGTCACCCCGAGCCCGTAGAAGATGGCCGGAGCCAGCGACTGCCCGTACAGCATGGCCGCGCGCACCAGATCCTCCGCCGGGACGCCGGAGATGCCAGCCACACGATCCGGCGGGTAGTCGCCGAGCAACCCCAGCAGCTCGTCGTAGCCGCTGGTGTGGGCATCGAGGAAGGCGGTGTCCGCAAGGCCCTCGCGGACCAGGACGTGCGCGAGGCCGTTGAACACGGCCACATTGGTTCCCGGCCGGGGCCGCAGGTGGATGTCGGCGTGCCGGGCCAGGACGGTACGCCGGGGATCCACCACCACCAGCCGCGCACCATCCATGACCCGCTGGAAGATCCGGGAACCGACCACGGGGTGCGCGTCCGTGGGATTCGCGCCGACGAGCAGGATCGCGTCGCACCGGTCGAGGTCATCGAACGGGTTCGTCCCACCGCCCAGGCCGAACGTGGCGGCCAGGCCCGCCGCGGACGGGGCATGGCAGAGCCGGGCGCAGTTGTCCACGTTGTTGGTCCCCATGACGGCCCTGGCGAACTTCTGGGCCAGGTAGTTCTCCTCATTCGTGGCCCGGGCCGAGGAAATGAGGGCGAACCCGTCGGGGTCGCTGGCCCGGATCCCGGCCAGTGTGCCGGCCACGTAGCCTGCTGCCTCATCCCAGGTCGCCGGGGCCAGCGCGCCGTTCCTGCGGATCAGCGGGGTGGTCAGCCGCTCCGCTGAACCGACGAACCCGTGGGCGAACCGTCCTTTGACACACGCATGGCCGCGATTCACCGAACCCTCATCCCCACCGACCCCACCGACGGGCCGGACGGTCATAATTTCGTTGTCGCGGGTGGCGACCTCCAGGCTGCAGCCGACGCCGCAATAGCCGCACGTGGTCCGGGTCCGCCGTTCGATCGGGAGCAGGTTCAGCAGCCCGGGCTCGGACAGTGCGCCGGTGGGGCACGTGTCCACGCACGCCCCGCAGGAGACGCAATCGGACTCCGCCCACGGGCCGCCTGTTCCCGGCGCCACCACGGTGTCCGCACCCCGTCCCACGAGCGTCAGGGCGAACGTGCCCTGGACCTCGGCGCAAGCCCGGACGCACCGCCCGCAGGCAATGCAGAGATCGCGGTCCAGCTTGACGTACGGGTGGGAGTGGTCGACGCCGCGTTCCGGCGGCACCACCGGGCCGGATAGGGCCGTCACCCCGTAGTCCGCGCATTGCCGGGCCAGTTCGCTGCGGTCGGCAGGGACATCCAGGGCCCTGGGCGGCAGCCCCGCGACGATGGCCTGCAACGCATCCCGCCGGAGCGCCCGGGAGGCCTCTACTCCGACGTGCAGGCCGTCCTCGGCCGGCGTGCTGCAGGCGGCGGCCGGCCCCCGGCCGGCGACGTCCACCAGGCACGTCCGGCACGAGGCCGCCGTCGTGAGCCGGTCGTCGTGGCACAACGCCGGCACGGCCACGCCCGCCGCCCGCACCGCGTCGAGCAGCGACGCTCCGGCCGGGACGTCAACTTCTTGGCCGTCCACCAGGAGTTTCACGACGGCCACCCCGAAAGGCCGTAAACGCGGACCAGGCTTCGCACCGCGGCGGGCACCCGGCGGCCGAACGCGCACAGGCTGCCCGCCGCCATGGTGCGCAGTACCTCGCCGCGTTCCGAGCCAGTGCCCGGGCTGTCCGGAAGCTCCGACAGGGCCCGTCCGCGCCACGCCCCCACCCGGCAGGGCGAACACTGCCCGCAGCTCTCCTCAGCGGCAAAATCCCACAGGTTCTGCAAGATTTGCCCGCCTGAGAGCCTGTCGTCGAAGGCGACGATCCCGGCGTGGCCCAGGGCCGCCCCGTGGCCGGCCAGGGCGGCATCGCTCAACGGCACGTCGAGGTCCCCAGGGCCAAGGAATCCGCCCAGGGGGCCGCCGATTTGAAGGGAGCGCAGCGTTGCACCGCCGCGAAGACCGCCCCCGAGGTCCTCGACGATCCGCCGGAGCGGCGTGCCGATTTCCACCTCGTAGGCTCCGGGCCGGAGGAACCGTTCAGACAGGCAGGCGAGCACGGTGCCGGATTCCTCGGCCGTGCCCAGCGCGGAATACGCCGGGCCGCCGTGCTCCACGATCCACGGGACCGCGCTGAGCGTTTCCACGTTGCTGACCACCGTCGGCCGGCCGTGGAGTCCGCGCTCGGTGGGGAACGGCGGCCGGGGCCGCACCACGCCCCGGAGCCCTTCGAGCCCGTTCAGCAGGGCGGTTTCCTCACCGGAGACGTAGGAACCTGCGCCCTCCACCACGTGAACCTCCAGGTCGAAGCCGCTGCCTGCCGCGTCGGGGCCGAGATGCCCGGCCGTGCGTGCCTCCCGCAGCGCGTCCCGCAGCCGGGCGGCGGCGCGCGGGTACTCCGAACGGATAAACACGACGCCGGTGGCGGCACCGACGGCGAAGCAGGCCAGGGCGAGTCCCTCGAGCACGCGGTGCGGGTCCTGTTCCATGAGGAGGCGGTCCGCATAGGAGCCGGGGTCGCCCTCATCGCCGTTGGCCACCACCACCCGGGGAGCAGGGTGCGCGAGCGCGGCACGCCATTTGGCGGCGGCACGGAACCCCGCCCCGCCCCGTCCCCGCAACTGTGCGGCCTCGACCTGCCCCAGGACGTCTTGGGGTGTGCCTGAGGCGGCGACGCCGGGCCAGACCGACCACGGCGGCGATGCCCCGAGCAGCCCGGCGGTCAGCACCGGGACCGGGCTGTCGGTGAACACCGGAATTGGGGGCGCCGCCGGCGGGGACGATCCCCGCAATTGGTCCGCCAGGCCGGCCCCGGCGAACGCGTCCTCACTGTCGAGGGCGGCAGGACCGGCAAAACAATAGCCAAGGCAGCGCACCGCCTGAAGCGAAACGGAACCGTCATCACTCCGGCGTCCCGCTTCAACCCCGAGCGCCGCCTCCACCTCGGCGACGTGCGTGCCACCGCTCGCAGCGAAGCAGGCGGCGGCGGTACAGACCCGGACATGCCGGGCACCGCGGGCGGCGGAGAAGTCGGCGAAGAACGACGCCGGTCCTTGGACTGCAGCCGCGGGCAGACCGAGCATGTGGGCAATCTCGGCGGGCGCAGTGCGGGAGGAACGGAGCATCCTGAAGGCGTTTTCGATTGGCCGGTCGAAGCGGTCGGCATATCGCAGGAACGGATCGTCAGTGTTCCGCTCCCGCCGGCCATCGGGTTCAGCGCCCGGGCGCCCGGCACGGGGTTCCAGCATGCGTCTGACTCTCGCGCCGGCGGCCCCGGCGGGCAAGAGTCGAAAGTCCCCGCCTCGGCCCGGGCCCTGACTGCTAGGCCGGGCCCTCACCCGGCGCGGGCAGTTCCTGCGGAGCCGGCAGGTCCGGCAGGGTCCGGCCCGCCAGCGTGCTGGCCACCCACAGCGAACGCGCCAGGTCGCCGTCGTGATGAGGCCGCGAGGCGTACCAAAGGGCGTTCTCCACCTCGCGCGCCAGGCTCCACTGCCGGGCAGCTTCGGCGTCGAGGCCGGCGGCCGCACTGAACTCCCGGCAGCGGGCAAGCAGTGCCGCACCGGGATCCTTCACCGGCAGCTCCCGGAGCCTGTTCCACAACACCGGGGCCACGGAAAACTCCGCCTCACCGATCATGGGCTGGGGATCAATCGCGGCGTAGGACTCCGGATCGGCGGGCCCATCCGCCCCTCGGCCGGGTTCCTGGGTGCCGCGACGGGCCAGGATATTCAGGTAGTGCAGATCCGCGTGGACCAGGACATCCTTGCCGGACCGCCTGCCCACCGCACCGCGGGTCTGGCAGACTTCCAGCGCGGCCTCCAACAACCAGCGGGGGAAGGGCCGCGCCAGGTGCTCCCACGTCTCAGGGAGTTCATCACTCCACTGTTCGGCCCGGGCCGCCACGTGATCAATGTCCTGCCATTCCGGCCGATCGTCGGGGACCAGGCTCAGCTGGCGGACCAGCCCGCCCCACACCCGCACCGCTGTTTCGAGCGGGACGTCGTGGAGGGACCGGCCGGCCTCCAGCCGGTCCAGGAGCAGGGCACAGGATCCGCCGTCGGCAGCCAGCAGCCGGACGGCGCCCCGGCCACCCCACAAGGACAGGGCATGGCGTTCCCGGGTCGCTTCCTCGTGCGGGAAGGCCACTTTGAGGACCGCGGCGCCGCCGGCACGCCCTTGGACGGGGATGACGATTCCGCCATGACCGTTCCAGGGCAGGGCGCCCGGCGCCAGGTCCGGCACGAGCTCCCATTCCTCGAGCAGCTTCCCGATCAGCCCGGGAAGTGCCGCGAGCCAGTCACGTCCGGCCTGTGTGCGGCTGTAGCGGCGGGAGAGGTCGGGCGGGACGGGGATGTCTGGGGTCGTGCTCACCGGAACTATCCTAGGTGGCCGCCGCCTCGGGGACGCGCCGGAGGGGCACGCGCAGGACCGGACTTAGACGATGCCGCTCGCGCCGAGCAGGTTGCCGATTGCGAAGGTTGCCACCAGCGCCGCGGCACCACCAATCACCACACGGACGGCCGCCTTCAGCTTCGAACCCCCGCCGATCCACGCGCCCACGGCGCCGGTGGCGGCCAGCGCCACGAGGACGGCCACGAAGGTCAACGGGATCCTGAGGTTTTCCGGCGGCAACAGGATTGCCAGCATCGGCAGGATCGCGCCGATGAGGAAGGCGAGGGCTGAAGCGAACGCGGCATGCCACGGGCTGACGATGTCGGTCTCGTCGATGTGGAGCTCCGCGGAGAGGTGCGCGCCGAGGGCATCGTGCGCCGTCAGCTCCTTGGCCACCGTGCGTGCCGTTTCGGGGCTGAGGCCCTTGCCCTGGTAGATCGCAGCGAGTTCCTCGAGTTCCTCTTCCGGCTGCTCCGCCAGTTCCTTGCGTTCCTTCTCGATCAGGGCGTGCTGGCTGTCTTTCTGGCTGCTGACGGACACGTACTCACCGAGGGCCATTGAAATGGCGCCGCCCACGACGCCCGCGGTGCCTGCAAGCAGGATCGGCCCGGTCTCCGTCGTTGCGCCTGCGACGCCGACGACGATCGCGGCAACGGAGACGATGCCGTCGTTGGCGCCCAGGACGCCGGCACGGAGCCAATTGAGCCGGTGTGCGATGTCGTTGTGGTGGGGTTCGTTCTCATGCAGGGTTGCGGCGCCGGTGGTTTCCATGCCTACAGCAAATCACCCGGGCGGCAGGCTGGCCAGCATTCGAAGGCTAAGCAAAATAAGCCGAGGCTTGGTCCGGTCGGCTTACCCGAGGGCGGGAAGGCTGTTCCGAACGGGGGCACTTTGGCCTGCGACACGCCGTCGTAAGGGCGGTAGCCGGGTTTCGGGGCCTCAAAGCCGCCCCGGACGGTGCCGGCGGAGCAGCTAGCGGGCCGCAGACAGGGCGGCTTAGCCCGGCGGCAGCGGCGGGAGCGAGGCCAGCGCCTCGCTGGCCAGGCCGGGCAGGGCGCCGGGATCGGCACCCCAGAGGACGGCGCGATGCCCGGAGCCGAGCAGGGCCGCGATGGCCCACTGGCGGGTCGGGCCGTCGCCCAGCGCAATGAGGTCGCCGTACGCCGGCAGCGCGGCCGCTTCGAGGTTGCCGAGGCCTGCGGCGGGGGAGGCCAGGAACGACTTGCCCAGCGTGTAGCCCGGCTCGCGCGGCGGGACATTGGAACAGTGCTGCCGGGTCAGTGTCTCCGCGCCGGCCAGGAGGGCATCGTGACGGGCCAGCCCGGCCGTCGCGGACACCGCGGCGTCCCCGTCCAGCCGGGGCAGCGCCACCTGGTAGCCGTAGATGGTCTGCTCCTCGGCCCGGACAACGGCGGCCAGGGCAGCATCCAGGGGGGCGGCGGACGCCGTGGCCCCTGCAGCATCGGGAGCGGACGGGCAGGCACCGGCCAGTTCCGGGACGGCGATTTCCGGCATCGGCGGGGCCGCCGTGCCGGTGCCCGCCGCGAGGTCGGCAGCCTGCAGAAGCTGCCCGGTGCCGACGGCGGCCAGCAGCCGTGCCATGCCGCCGTCGGCCAGGGCCGCGTCCGCCAGGCGGCGGCGCCCGCTGTCCGCGAGTGCCGTAACGAGTTCGGCAGCAGTCGCCGGCAACGGCGCGGACGAGGGGGCCGCAGATGGCGGGCCGGCCGCCGGGGCGGCGGAATCTGCAGCGGTGGACTCCGCGGGCGCGGTCATAAGAGGGCTTTCACCGGGCAGAAGCAGCGCCTGCGCCTGGGTTGTCAGCAAGGTCACAGTCCGTTCGGCGGCGGGCTTGCCGGCGGCGGCATTGAGCCGGCTCCCGGCAGTCCTCAGCCGGAGTGCCTGGGTAAGGGCGTCGGCACGCGCCTGTTCGGAAAAGGGCGGCTCTGCGGGTTCGGGCGGCGGGGAAGGCGTCAGTGCAATTCCCAGGCCCATGACGACGAGGGCGAGGCAGGCCAGGAGGGCGTAGCGGGGGAGCATCCGGGGGAGGCGGTCCTGCCATCGCTTTTCCCGGGTGTCGTCATTCACAACAGACCATGTTGTCATGCCGGGCCGGAAGTCCGTGCACCACGCCGCCCGGAAAATCGCTAGGCTAGTACACACAACATCATCTAGCGGGAGGCGGCCGGCATCATGACCAACGCAGAAGCCACGACTTCAACAGACCGGACCGGGACGGGGAAGGCTGAAGCCGCACCCGTTCACAACGTGGAGGCCGAGCGCCTGCACGCACTCCTGGAACCCGCAGTGCTGGCAAACCGGCTGTACCTGGAGGAAGTATCCATCCATGTCGCCGGCGCCAACCGCGTGGTCCACGTGGTGGTGGACCTGCCGCAGGAGGAAACCGGCGGCGTCGGGCTCGACGTCATCGCGGAGATCTCCAAGACTCTGTCAGACACCCTGGACAACGACCCCAGCATGGACGCGCGCCCTTATGAGCTCGAAGTCTCCTCGCCCGGCGTCGGACGTCCACTGACCGAAGAGCGGCACTGGCACCGCGCCCGCGGACGGATGGTCCACGTCAACGTGATCCAGGGGGACAACGTCACCGGCAGGATCCAGTCCGTAGATGATGAAGGCGTCACCCTCGTCCCCGAGATTGCCGTCAAGAAGGGCATGAAGCCCAAGCAGGGCGAGCCCGTCAAACTTCCTTTCGACAGGATCCGCAGCGGAAAAGTCGAGATAGAGTTCAGCCGCCTCGACGAGGCCGGTCTGGAAAAAGAACACAATGGACCTTCTGAGGAGGCCTAATGGATATTGACATGAGCGCGCTGAGACTCCTGGAGCGTGAGCGTGAAATCCCGCTGGATCTCCTGATTCCGACGATCGAGCAGGCCCTGCTGGTGGCCTACCACAAGACCCCCGGCGCCTTCGAGAAGGCCCGCGCCGAACTTGACCGCAAGAGCGGACACGTGACCATCTGGGCTACGGAGATCGACGACGACGGCGCCCCGATCGGCGAATTCGAGGACACCCCCGCGGGATTCGGACGCATCGCGGCCAGTACCGCACGCCAGATCATCCTGCAGCGCCTACGGGATGCCGAGGACGACAACGTCCTGGGCCAGTTCAAGGGCCGTGAGGGCGAGCTCGTGGCCGGCACCATCCAGCAGGGCAACAACCCGCACATGATCCAGGTGAACCTGGGCACGGTGGAGGCGCTGTTGCCCCCGCCCGAGCAGGTTCCCGGCGAGAAGTACATCCACGGCAACCGGCTGCGCGCCTTCGTGATCGATGTCCACCGCGGAACCAAGGGCCCGTCCATCACGCTGTCCCGCTCGCACCCCGGGCTCGTCCGGAAGCTCTTCGAACTCGAAGTTCCCGAGATCGCGGACCGTTCGGTCGAGATCGTGGCGCTGGCCCGTGAGGCCGGCCACCGCACCAAGATCGCGGTCAAGGCCAACACCCCGGGCGTGAATGCCAAGGGTGCCTGCATCGGTGAAATGGGTTCGCGGGTCCGGGCCGTCATGACCGAACTGAACGACGAAAAGATCGACATCGTCGACTACAGCGATGACCCGGCGACGTTCATCGCCAGTGCCCTCTCGCCGTCGCGCGTGAATTCAGTCACGATCACCGACGAGGCCACCCGCTCCGCGCGGGTGGTGGTTCCCGACTACCAGCTGTCCCTGGCGATCGGCAAGGAGGGGCAGAACGCCCGTCTCGCGGCCAAGCTCACGGGCTGGAGGATCGACATCGTCTCCGACGCCGCCGTCAACAGCGCCAAATAGCGGGCACGTTCCCACGGTCCCGCCGGCGCCCGTCACACCCGGGTTCGGGTCCCGGGCGCCGGAGGGGCTAGAATAGACATGACCGCGCCTGACGGCCGGTATCCATATGTCTCTGGGGCGCTGTGTCTTTGGCGCGTCCGGGTTTTTCCGGATTCCCGGGGACGCAGATTCATATGCAACAGATGTACTGGCAGGAAGATACTCGATCGTGGCACATGTGCAACACCTCGGGAATCAGCCGCAGCGCACCTGCATCGGATGCCGACAAAAAGGGTCGCGGTCTGAGTTACTCCGGCTCGTCGCCGGCGCCGGCGGTTCCTCCGCCGTCGTGGTGGATGAACGACGCCGGATGGCTGGCCGGGGAGCATGGCTGCACCCCAGCGAGAAGTGCCTGGCACTGGCGGTGAAACGTCGAGCATTCGGCCGCGCCCTCAACGGCGCAGCCGGTACGGCCGATGTTGAACGCCGGATCACTGCCGGCATGCAAGCCGTGGGCACTCCGGTGGCCGCAGCGACAACCGTCCAACCTGAAAGCGGGTCAGAAAACTGATGGAAACCCGATGAGTTCCCAGCGATGAGTGCGCAACGATGACAACTTTGTTGCGCTCTGCAATGGGCCTTTCAGCTGCAACCGCGGCGGAGGCCCGCAGTAAGAAGTAGACGGTTCGTGCCTGGCTCGGTGCGGACCGAGACAGGAGAAATGTGGCCAAGGTCCGCGTACACGAGCTTGCTAAAGAGCTCGGTATCACTTCCAAAGATGCAGTAACCAAACTGCAGGAACTGGGCGAATTCGTTCGCTCCGCCTCGTCAACGATCGAGGCTCCCGTTGTGCGGAAGCTGCGCAACGCATTCCCCGACGCCCCCGCGGCTTCGAAGTCTGAAGCGCCGGCGTCCACCCCCCAAGCAACTGCCAGCCCGGCTTCCGCCAGCCCGGCAGCGAGCCGTCCTGCGCCCGGTCCCGCCGCGCCCAAGGCGGCAGAATCCAAGGCTGCTGCACCGGCTCCGGCGGCACCCGCCGCTCCGGCTGCCCCCGCGGCCCAGGCTCCGGCCGCCCAGGCCCCGGCTGCTCCGGCAGCCCAGGCTCCGGCCGCTCCGTCGGCAGGCGCCAAGCCCGGCGCGCGTCCGGCTCCCAAGGCTGAAACCCCGGCTGCTCCGGCACGCCCGGGTGGTTCTGCTCCCCGTCCGGGCGGTCCCCGCCCCGGCAACAACCCGTTCGCCACGTCCCAGGGCATGCCCCGTGGCCGCGGCGGCGACAACGAACGTCCCGCGCGTCCGGGCAACAACCCGTTCGCCACGTCCCAGGGCATGCCGCGTCCGGGCGGAAGCCGCACCGAAGGCGACCGCCCCGGCGGTCCGCGTCCGGCAGCCGGTGCCGGCGGCCCCCGTCCGGGTGGTCCGCGTCCGGCAGCCGGTGCCGGCGGCCCCCGCCCCGGCGCACCGCGTCCGGCCGGCGCCCCCGGCGCCCGTCCCGGTGCCGGCGGCAATCGTCCGACCCCGGGCATGATGCCGAACCGCACCGAACGTCCCGCACCCGCAGGCGCCGGCCGTCCCGGTGGCGGCGGCCGTGGTCCGGGACGTCCGGGCGGCGCTCCGGGCACCGGTGGTCCCGGTGCCGGCGGCGGCGCTCCGGCCGGTGGCGGCTTCGGCAAGGGCGGTCGCGGTCGCGGCGGCACCCAGGGTGCCTTCGGTAAGGGCGGCGCAGGCCGTGGCAAGCAGCGCAAGTCGAAGCGTGCCAAGCGGCAGGAACTGGAGCAGATGAGTGCTCCGTCGCTGGGCGGCGTGAGCGTACCCCGCGGCGACGGCAACACCGTCGTCCGGCTGCGCCGCGGCTCGTCCATCACGGACTTTGCCGACAAGATCGAGGCGAACCCCGCAGCACTGGTCACCGTCCTGTTCCACCTGGGCGAGATGGCCACTGCCACGCAGTCGCTGGATGAAGACACCTTCGCCCTGCTGGGTGAGGAACTTGGCTACAAGCTGCAGGTTGTGTCGCCGGAGGACGAGGAGCGCGAGCTGCTCTCCACCTTCGACATCGACTTCGAAGCCGAGCTCGAAGCCGAAGGCGACGAAGACCTCGAGGCACGTCCTCCGGTAGTCACCGTCATGGGCCACGTCGACCACGGTAAGACCCGCCTGCTCGATGCCATCCGCAAGTCCGACGTCATGGCGGGCGAGCACGGCGGCATCACGCAGCACATCGGTGCCTACCAGGTCACGCACAACCACGAAGGCGTCGACCGCAAGATCACCTTCATCGATACCCCGGGTCACGAGGCGTTCACCGCCATGCGTGCCCGTGGTGCGAAGGTCACCGATATCGCCATCCTGGTGGTCGCAGCGGACGACGGCGTGATGCCGCAGACCGTTGAAGCCCTCAACCACGCCCAGGCGGCCAACGTGCCGATCGTCGTGGCCGTGAACAAGATCGACAAGGAAGGCGCCAACCCGGACAAGGTCCGTGGCCAGCTGACCGAGTACGGCCTGGTTCCGGAAGAATACGGTGGCGACACCATGTTCGTGGAGGTCTCTGCCCGCCAGAACCTCAACATCGACGAGCTCCTCGGCGCCGTCCTGCTCACCGCGGACGCTGCCTTGGACATGCGCGCCAACCCGAACAAGGACGCCCGCGGTATCGCGATCGAAGCCAACCTGGACAAGGGCCGCGGTTCCGTGGCCACCGTCCTGGTCCAGTCCGGTACGTTGCACGTCGGCGACACCATCGTGGCAGGCACGGCCCACGGCCGCGTCCGTGCGATGTTCGACGACGACGGCAGCGCCCTGACCGAGGCCGGCCCGTCCCGCCCCGTGCAGGTGCTGGGTCTGTCCAACGTCCCGCGCGCCGGTGACACCTTCTTCGTGACCGCTGACGAGCGCACCGCCCGCCAGATCGCCGAGAAGCGTGAAGCCGCCGACCGCAACGCCGCTCTGGCCAAGCGCCGCAAGCGCATCAGCCTGGAAGACTTCGACCAGGCCGTCGCCGAAGGCAAGATCGACACCCTCAACCTCATCCTCAAGGGTGACGTGTCCGGTGCCGTGGAAGCCCTCGAGGACGCGCTGCTCAAGATCGACGTCGGCGAGGGCGTCCAGCTCCGCGTCATCCACCGCGGTGTCGGTGCGATCACGCAGAACGACGTCAACCTGGCAACGGTCGACTCCGCCGTCATCATCGGCTTCAACGTCAAGCCCGCCGAGCGGGTTGCCGAACTGGCAGACCGCGAAGGCGTGGACATGCGCTTCTACTCCGTCATCTACGCAGCAATCGATGACATTGAGGCAGCCCTCAAGGGCATGCTTAAGCCGGAGTACGAAGAGGTCCAGCTTGGCACCGCCGAGGTCCGCGAAGTGTTCCGTTCTTCCAAGTTCGGCAACATTGCAGGCTCGATCGTCCGCTCCGGAGTTATCCGGCGCAACGCCAAGGCCCGCATCAGCCGCGACGGCAAGGTCATCGGCGACAACCTCACGGTTGAGACGCTCAAGCGCTTCAAGGACGACGCCACCGAGGTCCGCACGGACTTCGAGTGTGGTATCGGTCTTGGCTCGTACAACGACATCAGCGAAGGCGACATCATCGAGACCTTCGAGATGCGCGAGAAGCCGCGCGTCTAGTCTGAAGTCAATGCAGTGAAGGTGCGGGGCCGTTGGATTCTTTCCGGCGGCCCCGCCCCTTCGCTGGGCGGCAATGGATCTGCGATCCATTGCCGCCCAGCTTCGGCAGGCCCGATGCCACTCCCAGGCCGCCGGAAAGAATCCAACGGGGGTCCGTCGTAGGCTTGCCTTAGGCGCGTGGCACCAAACTCACCATTGTGCGGGCTGTGTTCAGGCGCCGTCGTACATCCAAATTTTTAGGAGTGGAAATGGCTGATCCCGCACGGGCTGCCAAGTTGGCGCAGCGGATTAAGGTTGTCGTTGCAGAGGCCCTGGGCCGCAGGGTGAAGGATCCCCGGCTGGAGGGCGTCACCGTGACCGACTCGCGGGTGACCAACGACCTGCAGCACGCAACCGTCTACTACACGGTGTTCGGGGACGCAGTCGCCCAGGCCGATGCCGCCAAGGGACTTGAGAAGGCCAAGGGCGTTCTGCGGCAGGAAGTCGGCCGGAACATCACCGTACGGCTGACCCCGACCCTCGAATTTGTGGCCGACCAGATTCCGGTCAATGCCTCCAACCTTGAGGAACTGCTTCGCGCGGCCAAGAAGCGCGACGCCGAGGTGGCCGCACTGGCCCAGGGCGCCACGCACGCCGGGGACTCCGATCCCTACAAGAGCGACACCCCGCAGGACGTGGAGCTCGACGAGGACGACTTCGACGAAGAGGACCTCGACCTGATCGACAACGACCAGATCGACGAGGACCGCAACAGATAGTCCCGCAAACAACGGCAGTGGCCGGACCCGGCAAGGGTCCGGCCACTGTTTGTTTCGGGTCACACCTCCTGCGGCGTCCGGGGTCCTTGGACTCTATACCCGTTCACCGGCGGGGGAGTCCCATGGAACCATGACTGCAGGTATGCGCGGAGGTGCCGGCGCGCCGTGGATTCCGGCCTGATCAAGTGCCCGCACTGCGGGACCACAAACCGGATTCCGGCGGCCGCTGCCGGACACCCCCGCTGCGGCAAGTGCCGCCGGGACCTTCCGTGGATCGTCTCCGCCGGCGACGCCGACTTCCGGGCGGTGGCGGAGCAGTCCTCCGTCCCGGCCCTCGTCGACTTCTGGGCCGCGTGGTGCGGGCCGTGCCGCATGGTGAGCCCGGTCCTGGACAAACTGGCGCACGAGCGCGCCGGGGAATTCAAGCTCGTGAAGGTCGACGTCGACACCTCGCCGGAGCTCTCCCGCCGGTTCGGGATCCAGGCCATTCCAACGCTGCTCCTCATCCGGAACGGCACGGTGGCGGCCCGCCAGGCCGGAGCACCGCCGGCCGCTGCGCTGCGCACCTGGCTCGACGACGCCCTGGCCGCAAGCCGGGGGTGAGCGCCTCATGCCTGCATTATCAGGGCGTTACGGCCCGCTGAAAGGGAGGACGCCATGACCGAAATCCTGCGTTATGAGGTCGGCTCGGGGACGGTGCTCGTCGAAGTCGAGGACAACAGCTTCGGGGTGGAGCGGCCCTCCCGCAACGAGCAAGGGATCCTCGACGCCGGGCGGCGCCTCGAGGATGCGCTCTCGGCGGTCCGGCCCGCGGCCAGTGCTGTAGCGGATGTGATGAAGGAACTGGGCCCGGACCATCTGGAACTCCAGTTCGGCGTGAAGCTGGCGGGCCAGGCGGGCGCCATCATTGCCAGGAACTCAACGGACGGCCACTTCATTGTCCGGATGTCCTTCACCAAGGCCCCGCACACGGCAGCGCCGCCGGAGGACGAGATCATGCTCTGACGCCGGGACGACGGGACACCGGGACGCCGCATTGCGCGGCCTTAGCGGCGTTTGGAACGGCTCCGGGTCCCCAGGCCGCCCAGCACGGGGGACCCCATGCCCAGGAGGAAGCCGAAGTCGTACCAGTTACCGGCCCGCGCGGAGTTGTAGAAGGGGAACTCGCTCCAAAACCCGAAGACATGGGCGATCAGGACGATCCATGCCGTCAGTCCATTCCAGAATCCCCACAGCAGGTCTTGCCACCACACGATGTACTCCCTTATCCGGAATCCACGGCACCCGCAACCGCCGTGAGCTCAGGCTAGGGCACCGGCAGATCCGGCAACAGGGTCTGTGGACCCGACGGGCGCAGGCACCGGCGCCCGTGCCGGCAGCCGTCCGAGGCCCGCCACGAGATCGGCCTGGCTCCCGCAGAGTGCGATGCGGATCCAGCCCTCGCCGATGGACCCGAACGCCGTGCCGGGGGCAAATGCCACACCGTGGTCCGCCAGGAATCGCCGTGTCCAGGCCCGGACATCCCCGCCGCTGACGTGGGACACGTCCGCCCAGAGATAGAACGCGCCCTGGGCCGTGAGGTAGGGGATGCCGTGGGAGCGCAGCACCGCGGAGGCCGCGTCACGGTTGGCCCGGTAATGGGCGTGGGCATGGCTGACGTAGTCCTGGGGGCCGGTCAGCGCCGCAAGCGCGGCGTACTGCGACGGTGAGGCCACGCAGGACACGATCGCCTCCATGACGTTGTTCATCTTCTGTTCCAGCCCCGGAGGGCAGATCAGGGCGCCAATGCGGAGCCCGGTCAGCCCGTACGTCTTGGACAGTGTCAGCGACGTGAACACCCGGGCCTCACCCGGAACCTCGCTATCGAAGCGGGCGGGGCTGACGTGCGGGACGTCGTAGGTGAACGCCTCGTAGCATTCATCCGAGATGATCCACAGATCGTGCCGCCGTGCGAGCTCGACGAGCCGGCGGGTGAGGTCCTCGCCCAGGACGGCGCCGAGAGGGTTGGACGGCGAATTCAGGATCAACACCTTGGTTCGCGGGGTGATGAGTGCCTCGATGTCCTCGATCCGCGGCTGGAAATCGTGCTCCGGGTACAGCGGGTAGCGGACGGGGATGGCGTGCAGGAGGCTGCTCGTCATCGCGAAGGTGGGGTAGCCGGGGTTGGGGATGAGGATCTCGTCGCCGGGGGAGAGCAGCAGGCTCATGGCGAAGTGCAGGCCTTGCTGGGCGCCGTCGACGACGTACACGCGGTCCGCGCCGACCGGCGTCGCGTTGTGTTCGCGGAACCGGGCGGCAAAGGCCTCACGCAGCGCCGGGATCCCGGCGTTGGGCGTGTAGTTGGTCTCATCGCGCTCAAGGCAGGCCATGCCGGCTGCCAGGACGTGGCGGGGGACCGGGAAGCCCGGCTCGCCGATACTCAGTACGATCGCGCCGGGCGTTCCCCAGGCGGCTTCGGTGATCTCGCGGATCTGGTTGATCGGGACGTCGCGGACATGTGCGGCAAGCTCGGGCATGTCTGCCATCCTAACGGCCGCTGTCCGGGTTCGGGGCGGAGGGGCCGGGCTGGCCCGCATATACTGGGAGGCGTGCTTTCTGGACTGGTGATAGTGGACAAGCCGCAAGGCTGGACCAGCCACGATGTGGTTGGGCGGATGCGGCGGATCGCCGGTACCCGAAAGGTCGGCCATGCCGGGACGTTGGATCCGATGGCTACGGGCGTCCTGGTGCTGGGCATCAACAAGGCCACCCGGCTGCTGACCTACATCGTGGGCACCTCCAAGACCTACACCGCAACGATCCGCCTGGGCGAGTCGACAGTGACGGACGACGCCGAAGGCGAGGTCACAGCCGCCCGCAGCGCCGCCGCGATCACCGGGGACGCCATTCGCGCCGGCGTCGCGGCCCTCACCGGCGCGATCGAGCAGGTCCCCAGCAGCGTCAGCGCCATCAAAGTCAACGGCGAACGTGCCTACGCCAGGGTCCGGTCCGGTGAGGAAGTCAAGCTCGCCGCCCGGCCGGTGACCATCCATCGTTTCGAGGTCCACGAGATCCGCAGTGTCCGTGGTGGCGAGGCACTGGACGTGGACGTCACGGTGGAATGCTCCTCCGGAACCTACATCCGCGCCCTGGCCCGCGACCTCGGCGAGGCACTCGGCGTCGGAGGCCACCTGACTGCGCTGCGCAGGACCCAAGTGGGTCCCTACACCCTCGACCAGGCGCGCACCCTCGAGCAGTTGGCGGAGCAGTTGGACATTCTGGACATCTCCGACGCAGCCCGGGCGCTCATGCCGAACCGCGAACTCAGCGATGAGGAGACCACCGAGATTTCGTTCGGCCGCAGAATCGCGGCCGGGGCCGCCGCCGGCACGCCGGACGCGGCGACCGCGGACAAGCCGGCAGCGGCATTCGCGCCCGACGGCACCCTCGTGGCGCTCCTGGCCGACGCCGGGAGCTACGCCAAACCCGTCCTGGTCTTTGCTCCGGACAACGACAAGCAGGCGAAGAGCGGCGACGACAAGCAGGCCGGCCGGTAGTGGACGCGTATTTTTACATCATCCTGGTCGTTGGCCTGGTGTCGACCATCATCTGCGTCGTCGCGGGCATCATGAAGAAGGCGCCTAACGACACCACGATCCTCTCGGTGGCCGCCGTCGAGCTTTCTCTCCTGGTTTATCTGATCGGATCCATTGTCCGGGTGGCCGCCGGCGAGCAGATCGCGGGGGAGCCCTGGGAGTTTTGGGGCTACCTGGCGACCGCCCTGCTCCTGCCGTTTGGTGCCGTGTACTGGGCCATCCTGGAGCGGACCCGCTGGAGTAACTTCGTCCTGGCCGCCGTGGGCGTGACCGCCATAGTAATGGCCGCCCGCATGAACCAGATCTGGTACTGACATGGAAGAGGCAAAAAACGTGAGCGCAAAATCCTCGCAGGACGGCACGGAGCAGTCCGGCGCCGCCGCGACGGAAGCTGTTCCGGCGCGGACCAGTACCCGCAACACCGGACCCGGCCGGCTGCTGATCGCCGTCTACGCCGTCTTCGCAATTTCGGCAACGGCCCGGGCGGCCTACCAGATTCTGACGAAGTTCTCCGAAGCGCCGCTGGCGTACCTGCTGTCCGCCTTCGCCGCCGTCGTCTACATCGTGGCGACGGTCTCCCTCGCGAGGCCGGGACGCACGGCGTTCAAGGTCTCTGTCGCGGCCGTCCTGGTGGAACTGGTCGGTGTCCTCGTTGTGGGGGCACTGAGCGTGTTCGACTCGGTCAACTTCCCGCATGAGACGGTCTGGTCCTTGTTCGGCCGCGGCTATGGGTTCATCCCGCTGCTGCTGCCGATCCTGGGACTGATCTGGCTGTACCGGCGGCGGCCGGCGAAGGGCGCCTGACCAGTTCCGGCACGGCCTAGCTGTTCGGCGCCGCAGGCGGGTCCAGCTCCTGGAACAGGGTGAGCTGCAATCCGGCCGCACCGGTCAGCCGTGAGTTCAACGACCGCCAGGGCGTCTCCCGCGGCTCGGCGATCAGTTCACCGCCGGCCGCGATGAGGTCCGCTGTGACCCTTGCGGAGTCGTCCACTTCGAAAGCAATCCGGATCCGCGCGCTGGGCCGGCCGTCCGCCTCCACCCGGTCGATCATCCTGACTTGTGCGGGGTTGGACAGCTCCAGCGTGGCCCGGCCGGCCTCGAGGATGGTGATGCGGGCATCGCCCTCGGCCGCGACGGCCTCGTGCTCCTCGAGGCCGAGCACATCACGATAGAACCTCACCGCCGCGTCATAATCCTCGGCCTCCACAACGAGGCGCAACTGGCGGACCCGGGGCGTCCTACGGTGTTCGTTGGTCATCCACGCAGTCTAGGACGGGTCCAGAATCTCCAACAGCCTGCGGTGCAGGTCGGGCCACGCGGTTCCGAAACCGGGGTGCAACTTCTTGTCGCCCACACCCTCGAGCGGCACCCACTGGAGCTCAAGGCTTTCGGGGTCGCTGATTGCGGCGTCGAACGGCTTGAGCGCTTCGGCGACGACGGTCGTGTAACGCCAGTAGCCGACGTCGAACACCGACGTGAAGAGGACCCGGACGTTTTCCGGGGGTACGGCCGCCTCTTCGCCCGCCTCCCGGAGCGCTCCGTCGACGGCTTCCTCACCCTGGTGGAGGGCACCTCCGGGCAGTCCCCATGTGCCGCCCTGATCGCTCCAGAGGGCGCGGTGCTGCAGCAGGACGCCTTTTCCGGCGTCGTGGACCAGGAGCCCCGCGGAACCGAACCGCCCCCAAAACCGCCCGCGGTCGCCTTCGACCCACGCATCCCCGGGGTCGCGGGGACCCATGGGCCGTCGCGGCTCGCCGGACAACGGACCTGCGAAAGGTGATTCCCCGGGCTGAGGGGCGAAGATGCGTTCCATGCGTACAGCTTGCCACGCCCCGCACTGCGCGGTGGCGGGCGGCGTACGAAGTGTTACGCCCGGGTCCGGCGGGCTTCGGCCCGGCTTGTTGCGGGCTCTTTGGGGGCTTCTTGTTTGGGGGAGGTGCCCCGGGACAGCCCACTGCGGCGCTGACAATGCAGCCCGAACCGGCCGGCGATCATTTTGTCATACCCCTTTGGCAGGGTGGGATTATGGAAGCCGTTGGAGAGTTCTTCCCGGATCCGGCCGCCGAGCCGGGGTTCGTGATGGGTTCCGGGGCGCGGTCTGTGGCTGCTTCCGGGAGGCCTGTCTTGCGTCCCGGGCCGGCCGGCGATCATTTTGTCGTACCCCTTTGGCAGGGTGGGGTTATGGAAGCCGTTGGAGATTTCTTCCCGGATCCGGCCGCCGGGCCGGGGTCCGTGATGGGCTCCGCGGCGGGGTCTGTGGCTGCTTCCGTCGCGGCTTCCGGGAGGCCTGTCTTGGGGCCCGATCCGGCCGGTGACCATTTTGTCGGACCCCTTTGGCAGGGTGGGGTTATGGAAGCCGTCGGAGATTTCTTCCCGGATCGGGCCGCCGGGCCGGGGTCCGTGATGGTTTCCGGGTCGGTTTCCGGGTCGGGGGTCGCGGCTGTGGTGGGCCGGGCTGTGGCGTTGCTGCGTGCCGCGGCCGGGGACGCACATGCGGATGCGGCGCTGTTTGATTTTTTCGAGGCGGCCGATTTCGCCGAGCTGGTCGAGGGCCTGGCGTGCACGGCCGAGCATTTGCAAATCATCGCCGCGGCCGCGGTGGACCGGACCCGCCGCGAGGCGGCCGCGGCCCACAAGGCACCCGCCGGTTGGGGCACCGATCCCAACACCGGCACCGAAACCGACACCCGCCCAGACACCCGGCCAGACGCCGGGGCCGGAACAGACGCCGCGATATCCGCCGGGGCCGGGCGGGCCGCGGGCTGGCTGACCGGCTGGACCGAGGCACCGGCCATCTCCGCCACCGGGACGGGCCCGGCCGGAGTGTTTGAGGCCGGGGTGTCGGCGGCCGCGGTGTGTGCGGTGGCCGATGACGGGTACCGGAACACGGCGGAGTTCCTTCGCGGCCGGCTGCGGATCAGCGCCCCGGAGGCCAGGCGGCGGCTCACGCTCGCGGCCGGGGTCCTGCCGCGGGCCGGGATGACGGGCCAGGCCCTGCCGCCGGCCCGGCCCGAACTCGCCGCCGCGGTCGCCGCCGGGATCGTCGCGTCGCGCACTGCGACGATCATCGCGCTGTCCCTGGAACGGGCCGGGCATGTGGCGCCGCCGGCCGCGGTGGACCGGATGGAACACGCCCTGACCCGCACCGCGGTGGAAAACGACGCCGATTTCCTGGCCCGGGTCGCGCGGCGCTGGCTCGATGCCCTGGACCAGGACGGGCCCGAACCCTCCGAGGAACTGCTGCGCCGGCGCCAGGGCGCCTTCATCCGCCAGCCCCGGCACGGGCTCCACCACGTGGAAATCTTCGCCACCGCGGACCAGTACGAACACCTCGCCACCGTCATGAACCTCGCCACCAACCCCCGCCTCCCCGGCCCCGGCGACACCGAAACGGCCGGCACCCCGGACAGCGGTCCGGGTACAGACGGCGCCCCCGGAGACGGCACCGCCGACGGCCCGGACAGTAGCCCGGCCTCGAACGCGAGGGCCGGGGCGTCAGACAGCGGCGGGGACGGGCCGGACCCGGTCGCGGCCAGGCTGGACCCCCGCACCCGCCCGCAGCGGCTCCTGGACGGCCTGATCGGGGCCTGCAAGGCCGGCCTGGCCGCCGGAACCCTGCCCGCGGCCGGAGGGCTCCGCCCGCAGATCATGGCCACCATCAACTACCGCGACCTCCTGGACCAGCTCACCCCCACCGGCCTCACCCCCACCGGCGCGGGCAAGGGCCCGGGCACCGGCGCCCCCGGCACCACCGGCACGGACGGCCGGGGCGGCACAGACAGCCCAGGTGGGGCTCTGCCGGGGACCGGTTCGCTGCTGTTCACCGGCCCGGTCACCGCCTCGACCGTCCGGAAGATCGCCTGCGACGCGGACATCATCCCGGTCCTGCTCGGCACCGCAGGACGGGTCCTGGACATCGGCCGGGCCTCCCGGATCTTCCCGCCCCACATCCGCAAGGCCCTGATCGCCCGGGACCAGGGCTGCGCATTCCCCGGCTGCACCATCCCCGCCTCCTGGTGCGAGGCCCACCACATTGACTACTGGTCCCGCGGCGGCAGCACCGGCAC